>CAZCRP010000184.1:0-6044 GCA_964501055.1 uncultured Acidimicrobiaceae bacterium | reverse complement strand
AGGCTCATCCCCAGCGCCAGCGCCGCACCGACGGTGCCCGAGCCGATGTCGCGGCCGGTCAGGCGGCGGAGGACGAGGCCGGATCCGAACCAGGAGGCGACGGCGCGATGCATCCGGCGACAGTACCGGGCGGTACATTGCCCGAGCGCAGGCAGGAGGATTCAAGATGAAACCGGATGAGCTCGGGGTCGCTCGCGTCCCTGCGGACCCACGGATGCACCCCGACGGCCGGATCGTCTTCGCCGTGAGTCGGATCAACCTCGACGAGGACCGCTACGACCGCGATCTGTGGATGTGGCGCGACGGCGACGCGAGACGGTTCACCACCGCGGGCGGCGACACGCACCCGCGCTGGTCGCCCGATGGATCGACGATCGCGTTCCTGCGCAAGGTCGACAAGCACAACCAGGTGGCGGTGATCAATGCCGACGGCGGCGAGGCACGCGTCCTCACCGAGATCGACTTGGGCGTCGAGTCCTTCGAGTGGTCACCGGACGGGTCCACCATCGCCGCAGTGGGCGTGACCTGGATCGAAGGCTGGCAGGACCTCTCCGACGAGGAGCGCCGCAAGAAGTCCCGCCGGGTGACCAGCGTGCCTTATCGATTCGACAACCTGGGATGGGTGCACGACCGGCGTCGCCACATCTGGCTGATCCCCGCCGACGGATCCGACCCGCGGTGTCTCACACCGGGCGACTTCGACGAGCGGTCGGTGGCATGGTCTCCCGACGGCGCAACCATCGTCAGCCTCACCGATCGGGCGGATGGCCAGGGTCTGGAGCCGGGTGTCGACGTGATCGAGGTCTCGGTGGGGAGCGGTGACATCACCGAGGCGGTGCGACGCGGCAACTGGATGCACGCTGCCTACTCGAACGACGGCCTCCTCCACCTGATCGGTGACGACTCCGTCGAGTGGCCGGGGGTCGCATCGGTCTGGCGCCGGGAGTCAGACGGTGCCCTGCGATGTCTCACGGATCATCTGGACCGATCGAGCACTTCGCTCTCGGCCGGTCCGGCGCGACTCCAGTTCGTCGGCGACGACCTCTTCACCGGGCTCGAGGACGGCGGCTCGTATGGAGTCATCCGGGTGGAGCCGGACGGCACGGTGCATCACGTGCTCACGGGACAGCGGGTGGTGTCGGGCTTCGACACCCTCGATGGCGCGACGATCGTGTTCACCGCCTCGGACCCCACCGAGCCAGGGACACTCATCCACTCCGACGGCGCCGAGGAGCGAAGACTCACCAGCTTCAACGACGACATCGCGTTCATCGACGGACAGCATTTCACAGTCCCCTCCGGGGGGGTGGAGATCGACGCCTGGGTGTTCCTCCCCGCGGGGACCGAGCCGGTCCCAGGACTGGTCAACATCCACGGCGGACCGGCCAGTCAGTACGGGTTCGGCTTCTTCGACGAGTTCCAGGTGTACGCGGCGGCCGGGTACGCCGTGATCGCCTGCAACCCGCGTGGCTCTTCCGGACGGGGGCTCGAGTTCGTGCGCGCGGTGGTGGGCGAGGGTTGGGGGGTGGTCGATCGGGCCGACATCGGCGCCGTGGTCGACGCCGCCCTCGCCCGCTTCCCGCGCATCGACCCCGAAAGGCTGGGTGTCATGGGCGGCTCCTACGGCGGCTTCATGACAGGGTGGCTCACCTCACACGAGGACCGCTGGAAGTCGGCGGTGCTCGAACGAGCGCTGGTCAGCTTCCCGAGCTTCGCCGGCACGTCCGACATCGGAGCGACCTTCCCGCGCTTCTACACCCTGGCGGACTATCCGGACGGCTGGGAGGCCTGGTGGGAGAAGAGCCCGCTGGCCCATGCACACCAGGTGACGACGCCGACGCTCGTCATCCATTCCGAGAACGACCACCGCTGCCCCATCGAGCAGGGAGAGCAGTGGTTCATGGCGCTGTTGCGCAATGGCGTCCCCACCGAATTGCTCCGCTTTCCCGGTGAGAGCCACGAGCTGAGCCGGTCAGGCGGGCCCCGACATCGTCAAGAGCGCTTCGAGGCCATCTTGGATTGGCATGGCCGCCACCTGTGAGAACCGCGCGGCGCGCGGAGGCTGACCGGCCGAGTCAGTCGAGTTCGAGATAGGTCGCCTCTTCGATGCCGGGCAGGCTGCGAATCGTGTCCACTTGCCGATCCGCCAGCGGATGGTCGATGTTCAGCCCCATGAGCGAGGCCTCGCCCGTCACCCGGGACCGGCCGACCACCATGTTGGCGATGTTGATGCCCTCGTCACCGAGGTAGGTGGCCATCCGCCCGATCACACCAGGCACGTCCTGGTTGCGGACGATCAGCATCCGCTCCGAGAACGGCAGTTCGACGTCGTTGCCCATGATCTCGACCATCATCGGACCCTTGCGCCCCACGGTGCCCGACACTGACACTGCCCGGCCGCCGACCTCGCCCGAGATCTTCACCTCGGAGACGTACTCCACCGCCTGCTCGGTCGACTCCAGATCGAGCGAGATGCCGCGCGACTGGGCCAGACCGGGGGCGTTGACGTAGGTCACGGGCTCGGTCGAGACAGCCTCCATCAGCCCTTTCAGCACGGCGAGTTTGAGCGGGCGCAGACCGAATTGGGCGATCCGGCCCTCGGCCCTGACCACGATCTGGTCGCCCAGCCCGCGTGCCAGGCCGACAAACGCCCGACCCAATTGCTCGGCGACGGGCAGCAAACGCCGGACCTCCTCGGCGACGTCGCGTCCGAGGTCGACGTTGACCGCACTCAGCACCAGCTCGCCGTGCAGCGCGGCGGCCACCGCCAGGGCGACGTCGGTCCCGGCCTTGTCCTGGGCCTCGGCGGTCGATGCCCCCAAGTGGGGAGTCACCACCACCTGCGGGAGTCCGAACAGCGGCGAGTCGGTGGTCGGCTCGCTCGCGAACACGTCGAGTCCGGCCCCTCCCACCCGACCGTCCTCGATCGCCGCCGCCAGATCGGCTTCGTTGACGACCCCGCCCCGGCTGGTGTTGATGATGCGCACGCCCGGCTTCACCTTGAGCAGGTTGTCTCCCCCGATGAGGTTCTCGGTCTCCTTGGTCTTCGGGAGGTGGATCGAGATGAAGTCGGCCTGCGGGAGCAAGTCCTCCAGATCGATCAGCTCCACTCCCAGCTGCCGGGCCCGATCCGGTCCGACGAAGGGGTCGTACGCCACCACCCGCATGCCGAAGGCGAGACAGCGCTGCGCCACCAGGGTCCCGATCTTCCCCAGGCCGATGATGCCGAGGGTCTTGCCATGCAGTTCGATGCCCTGGAAGCTCGTCCGGTCCCAGGTGCCGGACGTCAGCGAACCGTGGGCGCGGGGGACGTTGCGCGCCTGGGAGAGGAGCAGCGCCATGGCGTGCTCGGCGGCGGAGATGGTGTTGGCGTGCGGGGCGTTCACGACCAGCACCCCGCGGCCGGTGGCGGCGTCGAGATCGATGTTGTCGACCCCGATCCCCGCCCGTCCGATGACCCGCAGCCGGGGAGCGGACTCGATCAGGACACGATCCACCCGGGTGGCCGACCGGACGATCAGGGCGTCGGCATCGTGGAGCCGATCGGCGAGTTCGTCCCGGTCGAGACCGAGGGCGACGTCGACCTCGAATTCCTCGCGCAGCGCGGCGATGCCGGCGTCGGCGATGGTCTCTGCGACGACGACCTTGGCTCTCATCTCGCTGGCTCCTGCTCCGAGACGTCCATTGTGCTGCCGAGTGGTGCCTGGCTCCAAGACGGCGGCGGGGCGGCGCGGTCAATAGGCTGGCGTGATGCCAGAGAGAGGTACCTGATGACGTGGATCCCCAACAGCATCGTGGTGGCGGTCGACGGATCCGAGGCGTCCGATCATGCCGCTCGGGTCGCCGTCGGCCTTGCCGAGCACAGCGGGGGGAAGGTGACGTTGGTGACCGTCGTCCGACCGCCCGAAGGCTGGTGGGGAGTCGGTGGCGCCCCGCCCAGCCCGGAAGCGATGTCGGTGGCGGTCACCCGCGCCCGCACCGAGGTCCTCGATCCGCTGGCGGAGGAATTCCAAGGCGCCAACTGCGTGGTGGAGCTGGTCGAGGAGATCGGTGATCCCGCCAGCGTGCTGCTCCGGCTGGCCGAAGCCCTCGAAGCCGACGTGCTCGTCGCCGGACGCCGCGGCTCGTCGCTGGTCGAACGGCTGATGCTCGGCTCGGTGGCGGATCGCCTCGCCCACGAGGCTCCGTGCCCGGTGCTGATCGTGCCCTGAGACCTCAGCCGGCCAGGGCGGGGACCACCTCGCGGGCGAAGCGCCGCATGCCCTCCCCGCCGTAGGCGGCGTCGGGGAAGTAGCAGATGGCATAGCCCAGGCCTCCGCGCTCGCGGGCAGCCAACTGCTCGACGATCTGGCCAGGAGTGCCGACGAGACCGCCCCCGATGTTGTCGCGCACCGCCTTCTCGGCCCGCTCGCGGCCCACGAACGGCGTGTAGTGATCGATGTACCAGCGCACCCGATCTTCGACGCCTGCCTCACTGTCCTCACAGATCACGATGAAGTTCGACGAGCGGGTGATCTCGTCGAAGTCGCGGCCGACGTCCGCGCAATGCCTCCGCAGCACTTCCGACTTGTGCTCGAACCGCTCCCGCGAACCGCCGAAGTTCGTGTACTGGGCGTAGCGGGCGGCGACGTTGAGCGTGAGCTGTTCGCCGCCGCCGGCGATCCAGAACGGAATGTGCGGATCCTGCTCAGGTCGCGGCCGGCAGATCGCACCGTCGAGGGTGTAGTGGGTCCCCTGATAGGTGACGACGTCCTCGGTCCAGAGTCGTTGCATGATCTCGACGGCCTCGCGCAGTTCGCCGATCCGCACCGACGGCTTCGGGAAGGGATATCCATACCCCTTGAACTCGTGCTCGTACCACCCGGCGCCGATGCCCATTTCGACGCGCCCTCCCGAGATGGCGTCGATCGACGCCGCCACCTTCGCCAGGTAGGACGGTTGGCGGTAGCCGTTGCACGTGCACATCTGGCCCAGCCGCACGGTGTCGGTGACGGCTGCCAGCGCCGCCATCAAGGTCCACGCCTCGTAAGTCTCCTCCTGCGTCGCCACCGGCACCGTGTGGAAGTGGTCGTAGACCCACAGCGACTCGAACCCGGAGGACTCGATCGTGCGGGCGACATCGGTCATCACCCGCCATTGGTCGCCGACCTCGATCCCGACGAGATCCAGCCGCCAACCCTGCGGAACAAAGGCACCGAAACGCATCCAGTCGACCCTAACGGCGACGGGCCGCCGGCCCCCATCGGCCGATGGAGTAGCCTCGCCGTCCTTTGTTCGACGTCACCATCGGCATCCCGGTCAAGCCCTTCCCCGCGGCGAAGGGTCGCCTGGCGGAGATCCTCGGCGACTCCGCCCGGGCGGAACTCGGCCGGGAATTGGCCGACCGCACGCTGGCGGCGGTGGCCGAATCCGGCGCCCGCCCGCTCGTCTTGTCCGCCGACGACGCGGTGACGGAGTGGGCCCGCTCGCTCGCGGTCGACGTGCTGCTGGACGAAGGTTCTTCGCTCGACCGGGCGGCGCATGTCGCGGTGGCGGAGATCCGCCGGTCGGCCCGGGCGTGGGCCATTCTCCACGCCGACCTGCCTCTGCTCACTGCATCGCACCTGACGGAGGCAGTGGGGGAGCTGGCTGCGGGCGGCGCGGTCCTCGCTCCCAGTTCCGACGGGGGCACCTCGCTCGTGGGTGCCTCGCTGGCGCACTTTCCCTTCCGCTACGGCCCAGGCTCCTTCCACCGTCATCTGGCGGCGCTGTCATCGCTGACCGGCGGGAGCGTGCGGGTGATCACCAACATCGGTCTGCTGCTCGACCTCGACACACCGCACGACCTGGCGGCGGCGGCGGGGAAAGCGGACGGCGCCTGGCTGGCTCGATAGTCTCGTCGCACCGTGTCCCGCCGCTCATCCAACCTGTTCTCGGAGGCCGCCGCCGATCACTCGCCGCTCGAGGTGCCTGCCAGGGCACTGTCGATCGCCGCCCACCCCGACGACGCCGAGTTCGGGGCGGGCGGCACGCTCGCCAAGTGGGCGGACGCCGGCTGCGAGGTG
>CAZCRP010000183.1:0-6082 GCA_964501055.1 uncultured Acidimicrobiaceae bacterium | reverse complement strand
AACCGGGCACGTCCATCCAGACCTGCCCCACCTGCAACGGCGCCGGCCAGATCGCCCAGAACCAGGGCCTGTTCGCATTCCCCCAGACCTGTCCGCAGTGCCGCGGGAGCGGCCGGCTCATCGAGCGTCCGTGCACCAACTGCCGCGGCCGGGGCACCGAGACGCGCTCCCGCGACATCAAGGTGAAGATCCCTGCCGGCATCAAGGACGGGGCGACGATCCGGCTTCCTGGCAAGGGCGGGCCGGGTCGCAGCGGAGGGCCGCCAGGCGACCTGCTGGTGACCGTGACGGTCGAGCCGCACCACCTGTTCGGACGGAAGGGGAACGACCTCACGCTCACCGTCCCGATCACCTTCAGCGAGGCGACACTCGGCACGAAGGTCGAGGTTCCGACGATGAACGGCCCGGTGACCCTCAAGGTCCCGCCCGGGACCACCAGCGGGAAGACGTTCCGCGTGCGGGGGAAGGGCGTCGTCCCGTCGAAGGGGCGTGCCGGCGATCTGCTGGTCAGGACCGAGATCGTGGTGCCGTCCAAGCCCGACCGGGATCTGAAACGACTGATCGAGCAGCTCGGGACCCACGATCCCGAGGACGTCCGCGACCACCTGCGAGGATGATGCCAGATGGCCCGTGACGACCAGCCTCGCGAGCGTGCGGTCTTCGTCATCTCGGTCGCGGCCGAGCTCGCCGGGATGCACCCCCAAACCCTTCGCATCTACGAGCGGAAGGGCCTGCTGGACCCCTACCGGACACCTGGTGGCACCCGGCGCTACTCCCAGGAGGACATCGACCGCCTCGCCCTCATCCAGGAGCTCACCGAACAAGGGCTGAACCTGGCGGGCGTGCAACGGGTGATGGATCTGCAGGCCCGCATCGCCCACCTGGAGGGCAAGGTCGAGGCGTTGCGTGACGAGCTGGACCGCACTCGCGCCGATGCCGCGCGGGAGGCCCGCGACATCCACCAGTCCTACCGCCGCGAACTCATGCTCCGCCCCGAAGTGCTCCCCGACCTCCCCCCGAAGTAGCTTTTTAGCGGGGCAGCGCGTCATTCTCGACGCGCTGCGCAGACCAGAACGCGATCGGGACCGGCGCGAACTGGGTGCGCCGGTGCGCCCGACTAGCCTCCCCGCCGACATGAGCGACTCGTTCACCGGCCGCGCCCGCATCCTCGACACCACCGGGCTGCTGGTCGACGTGGGCAGGGCACACCTGGAAAGACAGGATCCGGAGTCCGGAGCCAGCTGGGGAGGCACGATCCGACTCTTCGTGAACGCCGCGCTCGCCTCCACGACGATGCCGGCCATCCTCGAGCTCGAGAACGGCCGGCGGGCCCGTGCGCTCGTCGGTCCTCAGGTGGGAGGTGTCGTCGACGGCGAGTTGGTCGACGTGCGGGTCGCCGCGCTGCAGCCCGAAGTCCCGTTCTGAGCCGTCCGGCGTTCACAGCCGGGATCTGAGCTCCCACAGCTCCGGGAAGAAGATGAAGTCGACGGCGCGACGCAGGTAGCCGAGTCCGGCAGTGCCGCCCGTGCCGCGCTTGCCGCCGATGATGCGGTGCACCGTGCGGTAGTGCTCATACCGCCACCGGCTGAAGGCGTGCTCCAGGTCGACCAGCTTCTCCGCCAGCTCGTACAGGTCCCAGTACTCGGCCGTGTCCCGGTAGACGACCTCCCACGCTGCCACGACCTCTTCGGCCATGTCATGCTGCACGGACCAGTCGCGCTCCAGCCAACCCGGGGAGAGAAGCCCGCGGCGGGCGAGCAGCCGCAGCGTCTCGTCATACAGACCCGGCCGATGGCGGATGCCTTCCAGCCGCTCCCGGCCGGTCTCATCGAGCTGAGACAGGTAGCCTGGCGGACGGCGTCCCAGCACGAACTCGATCGCCCGGTACTGCTCGGACTGGAACCCGGACGCAGTTCCGAGCAGGTGACGGAACCGCAGATAGTCGACGGGCGTCATCGTCGCCAGCACCTGCCACGACTCGATGAGCACGTGCTGGATGCGCGCCACCCTGGCCAGGGCCTTGAACGCCGGGCCGAGGTCGTCCTCGACGAGCTTGCGCTGCGAGAGCCCCAACTCGTGGAGGACCACCTTCATCCACAGTTCGGTGGCCTGGTGGATGACGATGAACAGCATCTCGTCGTGCTCGTCGCTGACGGGATGCTGCTGGCCCAGAATCCCGTCCAACGAGAGGTACTCGGAGTAGGCGTTGTCGGACATCACCCCCATCGTCGCACGCCTCCGCCACGCATGAGTCCGAACCGTGGGCTCCCAGCTACCGCCGCGGTACTCCTGAACCCAGGGTTCCCAGCTACCGCCCCGGTACTCCCCAGCCCGCGGTTGGCGGGGTCAGTCAGCCGGGACGCCGGCCGAGACGATGAGCGAGCGAACCGTCGACATCGGCAGCCGAAGGGCGCCGCCGGCGGCATGGAGGGCGGCGAAGGACGAACTCGTCAGGCTTCCGTGAACATGGGCGACGCGCACAGCCGCCGCGAAGAGCTCCGTCCGGCCCAGCATCTCCATGTGGACGGCGGCCGAGTTGAGAGCGGCGACGACATCGACGAGGTGAGGCGGTTCGATCGCGGTGTGGGCGGCGAACGGATGCCGGACGAACCGGCGCAACTCCCGCTCCGCCGCCACCCGGGTCAGATCAGAGTCGCCGGAGCGCACGACCACCGTGGACAGCAGCCACACGGCGGCCAGCTCGAGCCGCTCGGACAACTCGGTGGTCGTGACGATCTCGAGCACCTCGTCGGTGAAGGTCTGCCGGCAGCTGCCGCACCGGACATACTCGCCGAGGACATGCCAGGAGAACAACGAGAGGCCAAACGGGGCAAGCCACCGCCGCACCTCGGATCTCTCGTACTCGCGATCGGCTCCTTCCAGTGGACAGAAGAAGCGCCCCGCACCCTTGTTGGTCGACCGGACCCGCCACAGCCACGCGCCCCTCACCACTGCCCTCCCATCGTGCTCCCTGCCCAACACCGTATCGGTGAACCGGTCAGGGTCAAGCGGCGGTCACGCTCTCGTCACGTCACCGGGTGGCGCACCGCGAAGCGCGGCTGGCGGAACTCATCGGACTCCACCACGTCGGCCAGGGTGGTGAACGCGTCGAACACGTCGACATGGCGGAGATAGAGAGGTGCGAACCCGAGGCGGATGACGTCTGGCGCCCGAAAGTCCCCGATGACACCCCGCGCGATCAGCGCTTGGACGATGGCGTATCCCTCGGGATGTGCCAGGCACACCTGGGATCCCCGTGCCCGCGGGTCGGTCGGGGAGAGGATCCGGACCGGGAGGCCCCGCTCCTGCACGAGCTCGATGAAGGCGCCGGTCAGGGCCACCGACTTGGTGCGGACCGCCGCCATGTCCACTCCGTCGAAGACGTCCAGGGCGGAGTCGAGCGCGAGCAGCGAGAGCAGGTGCGGTGTGCCGACCTGCATCCGCCCGATGTCGTCGATCGGACGGAACTCGGGCTCGAAGTCGAAGGGGGCGGCGTGACCGAACCAGCCGGTGATCGGGTTGTCCGCACGGGCGATCAGGTCGGGACGCACGTAGAGGAAGGCCGGCGCCCCCGGACCGCCGTTCAGGTACTTGTAGCCGCAGCCGACGGCGAACTCCGCCCTGCCCAGCCGCACATCCATGGCGCCGGCCGTGTGGGCGAGATCCCACACCATCATGGCTCCCGCCTCGTGCGCAGCCCTGGTCACCTCCTCCATGTCGTGCATGCGACCGCTGGCGTACCCGACATGGGTGAGGGACACGACCCCGACCTCGTCGGTGATGGCGGCGAGGGTGTCCGCCGGATCGACCACCCGCAGCTCAGCCCCCACCCCCGACATCACATACAGGTCGGTGGGGAAGTTGCCGGTGTCGGAGAGCACCACCGGCCGCTCAGACAGCCGCAGCGCCGCCGAGACGACCTTGAACAGGTTGACCGAGGTCGAGTCGCCGGCGATGACGGTCCCCTCCCCGACACCGATCAGCGCGCCGATCCGATCGCCGACCCGGCGCGGGAGATCGACCCAACCGTGTCGGTTCCAGGATGTGATGAGGTCGCGTCCCCACTCCTCGACGATCGCGGCCTGCACGCGGGATGCCACGTGCGCGGGCAGTGCGCCGAGCGAGTTGCCGTCGAGATAGATGATCCCAGCGGGGAGCGAGAAGCGGTCCCGCACCCCCCGCAGCGGATCGGCGGCATCGGCCGCCTCGAACGCGGCACGCTCGGTCATGACGGCATTGTCACACGCCCGGCGCGAACCAGTCGCCCGAGTCGATCCGCTCGTCCTCCGCCAGCGCGCCCGGATCGATCGCCACCCAGGCAAAGGCTTCGATGGCCGACCCACCCGCCCGTACCGTGACCACCGTTCTCCGGTACTCGCCCCCTTCGTAGTCGTCGAGCCGTTCCAGCATCGTCGCCGCCCGGTCGTCGGCGAGTCGCACGAGCTCCCCGACGACGCTTCTCCCCGGCTCGGCCGTCATGAAGGGATATGGGAGCGACTTCCCGTAGAGGGCATGGCCTGCGAGCACCGCACCCTGGCGATCGACCACGCCGTCCTCGAGCAGCTGGGCCGCCGCCCCGCGGGAGCGAAGCGTGCCGTAGACGAAGATCCAAGCCACGATCGGATTTCACCACGGTGGAGGGGGATACCCTGGTCCGATGCCCGTCATCGGACTCTCGTGCTGGGAACGGCCCATGGCGACGTCGCTGGCCGAAGCCGAACGCCATCACATGCTGTCGACCACCTACACCGCCGCCCTCATTGCCGCGGGCGCCACCCCGGTGCTGTTGCCGTCGGTGGACGCTGAGCACGCCGACGCGGTGGTGGCGCGGGTCGAGGCGGTCGTCATCACCGGCGGCAGCGACATCGATCCGGCTCGCTACGGCCACGACAACTCGGGCAGCACCGAGATCGATCCGGTGCGGGACGCCTGGGAACTCGCCCTCGTCGACTCTGCCCGCCGCCAAGGCGTGCCGGTGCTAGGGGTGTGCCGGGGATGTCAGATCCTCAACGTCGCGCTGGGAGGAACGCTGCGTCAGGAAGTGTGGGGGACCGACGACCACCGCCATCTGTGGAACGCGGACCGCACGCGCCTCGCCGACGGCCAGCACGACGTCTCGCTCACCGGTCTCCTCGGTGACATCTACGGCACGGAGCTCCGGCGGGTGAACAGCTTCCACCACCAGGCGATCGACCTGCTCGGCCATGGACTGGAGGTCGTCGCCACCGCCCCCGACGGCACCATCGAGGCGGTGGCGTCGACCAGCGCCTGGCCGGCGCTGGCCGTCCAGTGGCATCCAGAGCGGCTCGACCTGGCTGATGAGGGCCCGCTCTTCCGCTGGATCACGGAGGCGGCGACTTCCCGTAGCGGGGACGCTCAGGTCGTGACCGTGCCCCCCGCGAAGACGAGCTCACCGCCCGCCGCCGACACCGCGATCCTGTCACCGTCGGCGTAGGTCCCGTCGAGCAGCTTGACCGCCAGCCGGTCTGCCACTTCGCGCTGGATGACCCGCTTCAGGGGTCGCGCACCGTAGGCGGGGTCATAGCCCCACTCGGCGAGCAGATCCTTGGCGCCCGGATCGAAGTCGAGCGCGATGTCGCGCCCGGCGAGTCGCTCCACCAAACCCTGCAACTGGATGTCGACGATCTGACGAATCTGATGCGGCTGGAGCCGTTCGAACACCACGACATCGTCGACCCGATTGAGGAACTCCGGACGGAAGTGGACGCGCACCGCTTGCAGCACCCGGTCCGAGATCACCTCGAAGGGCATGTCGGGCTGGATGTGCTCGGAGCCGAGGTTCGACGTCATGATGAGCACGGCGTTGGTGAAGTCCACAGTCCGACCCTGGCCGTCCGTGAGCCGCCCGTCGTCCAGCACCTGCAAGAGTGCGTTGAATACGTCGGCGTGCGCCTTCTCGACCTCGTCGAGCAGGATCACCGAGTAGGGCCGCCGCCGGATGGCCTCGGTGAGCTGGCCGCCTTCGTCGTAACCGACATAGCCCGGCGGAGCGCCGATGAGGCGGCTCACCGAGTGCTTCTCCATGTACTCCGACATGTCGATGCGGACCATGGCCCGCTCG
>CAZCRP010000182.1:0-6098 GCA_964501055.1 uncultured Acidimicrobiaceae bacterium | reverse complement strand
GATCAGCCTGAGGTTGAAGGGTCGGGCTACAGATCGACCCCGCGCCGGGCCAGCCTGCGCGCCACGTGCTTCTCGTGGGCGCCCAGACCGTCCAGGTCGGGAGAGAGGATCACGGTCGGGAAGCGGCCCGCCTGGTCAGGGCGGGCCAGGTAGCCGCGCCGGTACCCGGCGCCCACGGACACCGAGAGGGGTCCGTACATCACCGCGTATGTGCCCTCGTGAGGGAGAACCGCCACGCCACCTCCGTCGCTGCTTCGGTCGGCGGAGGGTAGCGACCGACGAGTGGGCCGACGAGCCGCGGCGAATCCCCAAGCCCGGAACCTTGGTATCCTGCCGTGCGTCTCAGGAGGACCATGGCTTCTCCAACACCCGTCCGCGAGGACCGCTCTACGCCGCGTCGTTCGACCCGGTGGTTCAAACGCGCCCTGCTGGGGTTGCTGGTGCTGGCGAATGCGGCCGTGTTCTTCGTGTACTGGCAGCTGCGCACCATCGAGAGCGCGGTCGTCCAGTCGGCCGACACCATCCCCTCCGAGGCGTTCGACCGCATCCTCACCGACACTCCGACCGATGCGGCCGAGCCGGTGACGTTCCTGGTCATCGGCTCCGACTCGCGCGAGGGGCTGAGCGACCTCACCAACTTCGGGCCGGCCGGCGGGGAGCGGGCGGACGTGATCATGCTGATCCAGATCCACCCCGACACCGGCACGGCCGAGATGCTCAGCATTCCCCGCGACCTGTGGGTGGAGATCCCCGGCCACGGCCGCAACAAGATCAACGCCGCCTTCGCGTTCGGGGGAGCGCCGTTGATGGTCGAGACCGTGGTGAAGGAGACCGGGATCGCCGTCAACCACTACATGGAAGTGGACTTCGTGGGATTCCAGGCCATCGTCGACGAACTGGGCGGGGTGCCGATCAACTTCCCGTTCCCCGCCCGCGACACCAAGAGCGGACTGCGGGTGGAGGCGGGCACCCAGGTGCTCGACGGCAGCCAGGCGCTGGCCTTTGCCCGTTCCCGCACCTACCAGGAGTTGCAGGGCGGCACGTGGCGGTCGGTGGATGCCAACGACATCGGGCGCACCCGGCGGCAGCAGCAGCTGATCTTCTCGATCATCCGCACGGTGGCCAGACCGTCCTCGATCCCGGAGCTGGGCTCGATCGTCGAGTCGTTCGCCCAGCATCTCACCATCGACGCCAAGCTGGCGCAGGGCTCCATGATCGAGTTGGCATGGCGCATGCGGTCGGTGCGTCCCGACAACATCAACGCCGCCACCCTCCCCACGTACACGGACACCGTGAACGGTGCGTCGGTCGAGCGCCGCCAGGAGCCGGAGGCCGAGCAGATGCTCGCCGCCTTCCGGAGCGGCCAGAGCCTGGCGGCGAACAACGAGCCGTTGCGCATCGCGGTGCTCAACGGCAACGGGATCGAGGGGAGCGCCGGCGCCTGGTCCGCCTATCTGGAGGAAGCCGGGTTCGAGATCGCCTCGATCGGGGACGCCGAACGGAAGAACTTCGACGTGACCACCATCCTGGTTCGACCGGAGGACGTGCAGCGGGCGACGCAGATCTCCGAGGCGCTGGGGTTCGGCGTGGTCGAGGTCGGAACCCTGGCGGACGGGATCGACGCCATGATCGTCGTGGGCGCCGACGTCGAGGTGCACCAGTCGCTGATCGCCGGCTGACACAGCAAGGTTCCGACCGGACGCAGCGGTAAGGTTCCGGCCGTGGCCGCCGATAGTGGGGTATGCCAATGAACGTCGCAGTGCTCGGGGCCGGCTACGTCGGTCTCGTCCAAGCCGCCGGTCTCACTTCCCTCGGTCATCACGTCCGTCTCGGTGAGCCGAGCCCGCAACGGGTGGACGAGCTCCGCGCTCGCAAGGTCCCGATCTTCGAGCCGGGCCTCGGTGAGCTGCTCGAACGTGCCTTCGACAACGGCCTGTTGGCGGTGTTCACTTCCAACGCCGAGGCGGTGGAAGGCACAGACGTGATCTTCCTCACCTTGCCGACCCCCCCGGCGGGCGACGGCTCCGCCGACCTCCGCATCGTCGAGTCCGTCGTGGACGAGTTGGCGCCGCTGCTCACCGCCGGCCAGTTGATCGTGACCAAGTCGACCGTTCCGGTGGGCACCGCCCACGCGCTGCGGGAGCGGCTGCGGTCCGTGGGGTGTGAGGCGGGAGTGGTGTCGAACCCGGAGTTCCTGGCCGAGGGCAGCGCCGTCGCCGACTTCATGCGGGCCGAGCGGATCGTGATCGGCGCCTTCGACGACGCGCATGCAGACACCGTCGGCGACCTCTACGCCGGGCTCCCTGCTCAGATCGTCAAGACCGATCCCGTGTCGGCGGAACTCGTGAAGTACGCCGCCAACGCCTACCTCGCCACCCGTCTCACGTTCGCCAATGCCATCGCCAACCTCTCCGAGGAGGTGGGTGCCGACGCCCTGCAGGTGCTCGAAGCGGTCGGGATGGACCGTCGCATCGGCCGGCACTTCATGCGGCCCGGTCCCGGCTACGGCGGCTCCTGCTTCCCGAAGGACACCCGCGCCCTGCTCAGCATCGCCGACGGACTCGGGTATCCGTACCCGCTCCTGCGGGCGGTCGTCGAGACCGATGCCTATCAGCGGACTCGCATCGTCGATCGAGCCATCGCCATGCTCGGTGAACCCGCCGGCAAGAAGGTGGCGATCTGGGGGGTGGCGTTCAAGGCTCGCACCGACGACACCCGCGAGTCGCCGGCCCTGATCATCGCCCGGGAGCTGGCGGCTGCGGGCGCCTCGATCGTGATGACCGATCCCGAGGCCGTGACCAACGAGTTTCCCCAGACCGACGACCCGGTGACCGCCACCGCCGACGCCGATCTCTTGATCGTCGCAACCGAGTGGCCCGAGTTCCGTCGGGTGGAATTCGATGCCGTCGCCGCCGCGATGCGGGGCCGGATGGTCTACGACGTCCGCAACCTCTTGGATCCGGCGGCGGTCCGCAACGCGGGTCTCGACTACGTGGCACTCGGACGGCCCCTGGCCTGAGAGCCGGTCCGACACGCAGGCCGCCCGTCAGCGGAACATGTCCTCGGCGGCGGGGCGGATCAGCGGTTGGATCCCCGCCTCCGACGGTCGCCAGCCGACTCCGCGCACGATGGCCGCCGGGATGCCGGTCGCCTTGCCCATGACCAGATCGGCCGCGGCTGCGATCTCGTCCACGATCGCCACTTCGCTGACTTCCAGGGTCTTGCCAAAGGTGTCGGTCGTGCCGCGCAGGTCGTTGATCGGCTCCATGCCCGCCACGCCGATCGCCACGTCGACCAGTCCCCGTCGCCACGCCCGCCCGAAGGTGTCTGTGACGACCACCGCGAGCTCGACGCCGAACCGCTGCTGCAGCCGCAGCCTGATCCGGTTGGCGGACCGGTCGGGATCCTCGGGGAGGAGCACCGCCCGCCCCGGCCCGGCATTCGAGCGGTCCACCCCGGCGTTGGCACAGATGAAGCCGTGGCGGGTCTGGGTGATCACCATCTGCCCGCGCCGGCGGAGGATGCGCACCGCCTCCTCCTCGACCAGGAACCGGTGGGCATCCGGACCGTCGTCGTCGAGAACGACGATGCGCCCCTCGGCCTTCGAGATGAGCTTGTGCGTCACGACGAGCACGTCACCGTCCAGCAGTGGATCGGCGAGGGCGTCGCCGATCAGCGCGGCGGCGTCGTCGCCCGGGACCGCCTCCGGTATCCCTTCGACAGGCAGGATCGTCACGCCAGCCATGACACCATCGCCCGCGCCAGCAGGCGGGCCGCCATCGGTTCCGCGATGCGGGTGTCGGCGGCATGGACGCGCAGGTCGTCGGCTGCAAGCAGGGCGTCGTTCTCGTGCACCACCAGGTCGGTCACCAGTCCGTCGTACGCCTGCACGATCCCTACCGTCGTCGGATCGAAGCCGAGCATGGGCATGATGTCGGACAGGGGACCTTTCACCGCCGAGCCTCCCACGAGCGGGCTCACCGCCATCACCCGCTCCTTGCGGGCAACGGCCCGGGTCACCCCGGGCACCGCCAGGATCGGCCAGATCGACAAGAACGGGTTGGAAGGCCCGATCACGACCGCATCGCAGTCGTCGATCGCCTCGATCACCCCGGCGGCCGGCTGCGCCTCGGGAGCCCCTTCGAAGCGGACGCCGTCGATCGGCACCGCGTGGGCGCGTCTGACGAAGTAGTCCTGGAAGTCGATCCACTCTTCCTGGCTCCTGAGCCGCACCTTGGTGCGCACCGGGTCGTCGGTGACGGGCAGGACCGTCCCCCGCAGGCTGAAGAGCTTCGAGATCTGCGCCGTCACCTCCGACAGGCTGGCGCCACCGGCCAGGCGGGCGGTGCGGAACAGGTTGAGCGCGAGATCCTTGTCTCCGAGCCGGAAGGTGGTGTCGATCGGGAACGAATCGAGTTCGGCCATCGTGTTCCACGTCTCGGCCGTGCGACCCCATCCGCGCTCCTGGCTCTCGAGGTGGGCCATCGTGTAGGCGACGGTGTCGAGATCCGGCGACAGGTGCAGTCCGTAGATCGTGTCGTCATCACCGACGTTGACGATCACCGTCAGCTCGACCTCGTCGAGCGCCGCGAACCCGCGTGCCAGCCGGGCGCCGCCCACTCCGCCTGAGAGCATGGTGATTCTCATCCGTCGGATTGCCTCGCTGCCGGTGGGATGTTCACAATGGAGATTCGATGTCCGATCATCCCGACAACGATCTCCCGTCGACCGCGCCCGATCTGCGTGTCCGCGTCGCCATTCTCGCCGTCGACGGCGCCAGCCTCGGCCCCGCCGTCGGTGCGGTCGAGCGCCAAGTGTATGGGATCGAAGACGTCACCATCATCGACCCGGAGGGTGTGGTGTCCGATCCCGGCGACCTCGCGGTCGTCGACGACTTCGCGGCCTTCGTGAGCGGACTCGGCCCGGAGACGGACCTGGTGTGGATCCTCCACGGCGACGCCACCCCCCGCCCCGACGCGCTGGGAGCGCTCGTCACCGAGATGGGGCGCAACGACGCGTCGCTGGTGGGCTCGAAGGTGGTCGACTCCGGCACCCTCGATCGTCTCGAGTCGGTCGGATCGGCCACCGACGTGTTCGGAGAGCCCTACAGCGGCCTCGATCCCGACGAGGTCGACCTCGAGCAGTACGACGTCGTGCGGGATGTGGCGTTCGTGGCGGCGGTGTCCATGCTCGTGCGCCGTGATCTGCTGCGCGGGCTGCGGGGCATCGATCCGCTGCTCGCCCCCGTGGCGGCCGGCATGGACTTCTCCCAGCGCGCCAGGGTGGCGGGCGGGAGGGTGATGGTCGTCCCCTCGTCCGAGGTGCTGCACGATCGGGTGTGCCGCCAGGAGGTGGAGGGCTGGCAGGAGATGGCCGGGCGGATGCGGTCGATGCTCAAGGCCTACCGGTTCATCACGCTCGCCTGGGTCGTGCCGATCGGCACGATGGTCGGCTTGTTCGATGCGGTGGCCCGGCTCGTGCTCGGGACCACCAGGCCGCTGCGTGACTTCTTCCATGCCTTCGGTTGGAACCTCCTCCACCTGCCGGGATCGTTGTCCGCCCGGGGCGCGGTGCGCGCCGTCCGTCAGGTGGGCGACGAGGAGTTGTTCCGGTACCAGGTGACGGGGTCCGTGCGCCTGCGGGCGCTCATGACCGACGTGGCGGAGCGGTTCGGATGGGTCATCGACGACGAGCCCGGGGTGGTGTCGGTGGAAGACCTCGAGGACGAGACGACGGCTGCCGGCCCGGTGGTGGCGGCGCTCGGACTGGTGGCGGTGGCGCTGGCGACGCGCAGCTTCTGGGCGGGAGCGCTGCCGCAGAGCGGATTCACCCTCCGGGTGCGGGAATCGCTCGTGGCGCTGGCGGGATTCGGCGGCGGCTGGAATCCGGCGGGACTCGGCTCCGACGAGCCCGTGCATCCGTCGGCGGTGTTCTTCGCCGCCTTCGAGTGGGTGACAGGTGGCTGGGACGGGACCCATCGGGCGTTGGCCGCCTCCCTCTTGCTGTCCGCCTTCTTCGGGGCGGGCCGGCTGCTGCGTGAGCTCGGGGTGACCGGTCCCTCCCGGCACCTGGCGGGCGTGGTGGCGGTGCTGGGTGTG
>CAZCRP010000181.1:0-6120 GCA_964501055.1 uncultured Acidimicrobiaceae bacterium | reverse complement strand
GCGCCGCCGGCGATCCCGGCGTCCGCGTAACCCCACTGGATCTGACGCATCGTGTCCATGATCGCCTGGCCGCCGGCGGCGCAGGCCACCACCGGGGTCGTCGCCTGGCCGCCGAACCCGTAGTGGATCGAGATCGTGGCGGCCGCCGCATTGCACATCATCATCGGGATCAGCATCGGGGACGGCCGCGGCTCGTCGGTGTACGCCTCGTAGATGAGCTCCTCGAGCGACGGCAGCCCGCCGATGCCCGTCGCCACTCCCACCGTGACACGGTTCGGGTCGACATGGTCGAGTCCGCCCGACTGGGTCAGGGCTTCCATGGTGGCCACGAGCGCGAACTGGGTGAAGCGGTCCATGCGCCGGTGCTCGCGCTTCGGAATCCACGGCTCGGGGTCCCACGAGGTCACCTCGCGCGCCCCCGCCGCGGGCGGGACGCTCAGTCCCTTCCAGAAGTCGTTGACTCCCACTCCTGCGGCGGACACCACCCCGACACCAGTGACGACGACCCGTCTGCGTTCCATGGCCGTCATTCTGCCCCAAAGCCGGACACTCAGGGCCGTCCGGCGCGTGGCACGTCCACCTCTACCGCCAGGAGGACGGCGTCGCGGGTGTGACGCCGCTCCTCGGCGTCGTAGGAGGGAGCGGCGCAGACGAACAGGGTGGTGCCGTCGGGACCACCCAGCATGCAGGCGAAGACGCCGGTGTCGAAGGCGATCTGCTCGACGATGGCGCCACCCTCTGCCACCCGCACCACCCGCCCGGACCGCGCGTCCGCCACCCACACGCAGCCGGCGGCGTCGAGGGTGATCCCGTCTGGGTAGATCGGCCTTCCGGTGGCCTCGCGGCCGTCGAGGCTCGCCCACTCGCGGCGTCGGGTCAGCCGCCCGTCCTCGATCAGGAAGGCGGTGAGCCGCCGCCCGACCGTCTCGGCCACGACCAGCGTACGACCGTCCGGCGAGATGACCGTCCCGTTGGGAAACAGCAGACCGTCGGCGGCTGCTACCGCCGTGCCGTCCGGATCGACGCGCACGAGGACAGTGGGCCGGGGCTCGGCGCCTGACATCAGGTCGTACCCGAAGTTGCCGACCCAGGCGTGCCCGTGCTCGTCCACCACCATGTCGTTCACCGGGCCGCCGGCCAGGTCGGACAGGTCGGCGTGCTGGCGGAGCGCACCGTCGGCGAACCGGAGGATCCGGCAGTCGAGCATGGAGGCGATCAGCAGGGACCCGTCCGGCATCCATCCCAGTCCCGACGGTTGCTGCTCGACCTCCACGATGGTCGCAGCGGTTCCGGACGCCACGTCGACGGCCAGCACCCGGTGGGTGTAGAAGTCGGACACCCACAGCGCTCCTTGGTGCCAGCGCGGCGACTCGAGGTAGCTGAATCCGCCGGCCACCTCGCGTACCGGTCGCACGCCGGTCTCCGGCTCAGATCTCGGAGGCGAAGAGCGGTTCGGCGCCGGCGGTCACTGCGGCTTCGAGCGCCGCCGACTGCGGGAGGAGCTGGCTGAGATAGAAGCGCGACGTCGTCTGCTTGGCGTCGAGGAAGGCGGCGTTCCCCGTGCCCGACTGCCGCAGCTCGCCGGCCGCGAGCCACGACCGACCGAGCAGCCATCCGCCGCACAGCGCTCCCATCAGTCCGAGATACGGGGTGGCTCCGGCCAGGGCGTCCTGGTATTCGCCTTCCTCCAGCCGCTGGCGCAGCCACCCGGTGGCGCGCCGGGCGCTCGCCAGCGCGGCGTCGAGCCGGTTCCCCAACTCTTCGTCTTGTTCCGAGAGTGCGGAGGCGACGTCCTCGATCTCATCGAGCAGCGTCTCGACGGCCCGCCCGCCTGCCAGCGGCAGCTTTCGCAGGACGAGGTCGATGGCCTGGATGCCGTTGGTGCCTTCGTAGATCGGCGAGATGCGGGAGTCGCGGAAGAACTGGGCGGCGCCGGTCTCCTCGACGTAGCCCATTCCGCCATGAACCTGGATGCCGAGTGAAGCCATCTCGACTCCCCGGTCGGTCAGCCACGCCTTCACGATCGGAGTGAGCAGCGCCACCCGGTCGCGGTGGAAGTCGCGGCTGTCCTCGCTGTCGCCGTGGCGGTGGTGATCGACGCCGGCGACTGTCGTGTAGAGGAGCGCCCGCATCGCCTCCACGTATGCCTTCATCGTCAGGAGCATCCTGCGGACGTCCGGATGCTCGATGATGAGTGAGGACTCCCCGGGGGCGGCTCCCACGGCCCGACCCTGCGGTCGCTCGTGGGCGTACATCCTCGCCTTCTGCAGGGCGCGCTCGGCGATGGCGAGGCCCTCCGCTCCCACTTCGATGCGGGCGGTGTTCATCATCGTGAACATGTACCGCATGCCCTCCTGCTCCTCGCCGACGAGGTATCCGGTGGCGCCGTCGAACTCGACGACACAGGTGGGGGAGGCGTGGATTCCGAGCTTGTGCTCGATGGACACGATCTCATAGGAGTTGCGGGGGCCGAGGCTGCCGTTCCCGTCGGGGAGGAACTTGGGGACGAGGAACAGCGAGATCCCCTTGGTGCCGGGTGCGGCCCCCGGCGTGCGGGCCAGCACCAGTTGGACGATGTTCTCGGTCAGGTCCTGGTCGCCCCAGGTGATGAAGATCTTCTGTCCGCCGATGCGGTAGCTGCCGTCGTCCTGGCGGGTGGCCTTCGTCGTCAGTGCGCCGACATCGGAACCGGCGTGCGGCTCGGTGAGGCACATGGTCCCCGACCACTCACCGGTGACGAGCTTTTCGAGATACGTATTCTGCTGGTCGGCGGAGCCGTGCTCCAACAGCGCGTCGATCGACGCCTGGGTGAGCATCGTGCACAGCGACATCGCCAGGTTGGCGCTCTTGAACATCTCGTGGACGCCCATCCCGACCAGCAGCGGCAGGCCGCCGCCACCCCAGGTCGCGGGGAGGTGCACCCCTGCCCAACCCGCATCGAGATACGTGCGGTAGGCGTCCTTGAATCCGGCCGGGGTGCGAACGCCGCCGTCCACCAGGCGTGAGCCTTCCACGTCGCCGCCGCGGTTGGTCGGGGCGATCACCTCGGCGAAGAAGCGTCCCGCCTCCGCCAGGATCCCTCTCACTGTCTCCGGGTCGGCGTGCTGGAACCCGTTGAGCTTCGCCACCGCGGTGAGGTCCGCGACGTGGTTGAGGACGAACTCGAGATCGGCGAGGGGAGGCGAGTAGTCGGACATGCAGCGCTCCTGACGGCGACAGACGCATGGTACCGACGGACGCCGCCCTCGATTTCGGTTCCCGGCGAACATCGGTCAAGGTACCCGGCTTGCCGACCGAAGAGGTCCGGATGGACTCCAGGGGGAACAGCGGGAGTCGGATGGTGGTGGCGTCCTTGGTGGCGTTGGCGCTCTTCGGGTCACTTACCGCCATTGCACAGCCGGCCGCAGCCGACGGATTCGATCCGAGCCGGATCGTCTTCCCGGTGATCGGCGAAGTCACGTTCGTCGACGACTTCCATCAGTCGCGCTCGGGTGGACGGACTCACGACGCCACCGACATCATGGGCGCCAAGATGCTGCCGGTCGTGGCGGCGGCGGACGGGGTCATCCGGTGGATGAGTTCCTCGTGTTGTCACCTCTCCATCGACCACGGGGGTGGGTGGGAGACCTGGTACATCCACCTCAACAACGACACCCCGGGCACCGATGACGGCCTCGGGTGGGGCATCGCACCGGGGATCGAGTCGGGGACGAAGGTCGTCAAGGGACAGCTGATCGGCTGGGTGGGCGACTCGGGGAACGCCGAGCACACCGCGCCGCACCTCCATTTCCAGATCTTCCATCACGGCGTGGCCATCAACCCCTACCAGTACCTGCTGGCGGCGCCGCGCCTCACCGAGCCGCTCGGCCGGGTCCACACCGGCACCTTCGTCGACGACGACCACTCGGTGCACGAGTTGGACATCGAGAAACTGGTGGCGACGGGCATCACCTACGGGTGCAGCACCACCCCGATGCGTTACTGCCCGGAACAGGCCATCACCCGCGGTCAGATCGCCGCCTTCATCAATCGGGCGCTGGCGCTGCCGGCCTCGGCTCACGACTGGTTCGGTGACGACGACGGCAGCGAGTTCGAAGCCGACATCAACGCGGTCATGAGCGCCGGCATCGGCTTTGGTTGCTCCCAGTCCGGCTACTGCCCCGACGCGCCGCTCCTCCGCGAGGAGATGGCCACACTGCTGGTCAGGGCCTTCGGCCTCGCCGCCAGCGACGTCGACTGGTTCGTCGACGACGACTCCAGCGTGCACCACGCCGACATCAACAGCCTGGCGGCCGCGGGAGTGACCATCGGATGCGCCGTCGGCGAGCCCGCCAGGTACTGCCCGCAGGACACGGTGACGAGGGCACAGATGGCGTCCTTCTTCGTGCGCGCCATGGGTCTCTGACCCCTTTCCCGATCGACGGTCCCGGCCGACAGGAGCCGCGAGACCCCCTCGGCCCTGCAACTCGTGGCCGATTGGCTGGCGGCCGCCTGATCAGAGCTCGGCCGCCAGGGACCGCAGGGTCGCTCCGGCCGGAGCGTCGAGTTTCACCGCCGCCAGCGGATCGTGATCGGTCGGGCCGAGGTTGACGATCACCATCGGAGCTCCCCGCGCCACCGCCGACAGCGGGACGTGGGCGGCGGGGTAGACCCCCATCGTGGAGCCGACGACCAGCACCGCATCTGAGTCGTCGGCCATCGACTGTGCCCTCTCCATCTCGCCTGCCGGCAGCAACTCGCCGAACATCACCGTCGTGGTCTTCACCACGCCGCCGCAATGCGGGCACACCGGATCCTCCATCCCCGCGTCCACCCACCCGAGCACCTCCTCGGTGGCCCAGCGGTGGTCACAGGCGATGCAGCGGGACTTCCTGACGTTGCCGTGGACCTCGGCCACCGCGTGGTCGGGGGCACCCGACGCCTGGTGGAGGCCGTCGACGTTCTGGGTCACGATCCCGGACAGGCGCCCGCGCTCCCACAGCTCGGTCAGCGCCCGGTGGGCGTCGTTGGGTCGGATGTCGGCGCGGTCACCCCACAGGGCGCCCTCCTGGTGCATGCGCCAACTGCGCACCCGCACCTCCCGCGAGCCGAGGAAGCGTTGAATCGTGAAGTCGTCGGGATCGACTCTCGTCCACAGCCCGTTCGGACCGCGGAAGTCAGGGATCCCGGATTCGGTGGAGCATCCTGCGCCGGTGTAGGCGAGGATGCGCTCGGCGCGGACGAGGACGTCGATGGCGGCGCCGAGCCGATCCATCGGGAGTGCTCAGACCGCGACGGGCGTCAGTTGTTCTTCCAACTCGGCGATCACCGAGCGGACATCGAGGGCGAAGTCGATGACATGTCCCGGGAGCACGCCGCCGTGCTTCTCGAGGAACACGTCCACGATCTCCGTCCTGGTCGTCTGGTCTGTCATGCGTTTCTCCTGGTCACGCTGTGAGACGTTGCAACGCCCCGCGGCGGTTCCGCGTTCCCGCCTGGAGACACTCTCCCACGTCGCGGGCCGTTTCCGTAGTTCATCGCCCGATTCCGGGGTCGGATTGAGCCACTCGCGTGCGAATCGTGAACACCGAGTCGCCCGAAAGAACGCCTCCGCGTCCGAAGAGGCGGCCGAACTGCCAGTTGGAGAGCCCCAACTCCGGACGCTGCAGGGCGTACTGGCCGTCTACCCAGCGGGTGAAGCCGTTGCCGACGAACGGCGCGTCGATTCGGTTCCAGAATCGCTCGTGTGCTGCGGCGTCGGCGGAGATGAGGCTGGCGACGAACCGGGGGCTCTGGTCGTTGAACGCCGCGACGGCGTCGTCGACGTCATCCACCACCGTCAGCGTCACCTCGGGGGAGTCCTCCCACTCCCATTCCATGCCGAGGGCGTCGTCGCCGATGAGCTCGGTGCGCGGCTCGGAGATCCGCCCCTCGGCTCGTGAGATGAGGGCATCTTCGAACCAGCGATCCGGCACGAACCGGGCCGCAGAACGGGCGACGTGCAGTTTCGCCTCCACGTCGCGACGCTGCGCCGCCCGCTCCAGCGCGTCGAGGAATCGGGGGACCAACCGCTCGGCGGCCGCGGCGACGATGGCGCAGGTGTTGAGCGTGTTGCACACCTTGCGGTCGAGCGAGTGGTAC
>CAZCRP010000180.1:0-6125 GCA_964501055.1 uncultured Acidimicrobiaceae bacterium | reverse complement strand
TACCCGATGCAGATCAAGGTCGACTTCCTGTGCAAGGACTCGATCCTGGCGGCTCCGCTCGTGCTCGACCTGGCGCTGTTCCTGGACCTCGCCGCCCGCGCCGGCAAGTCCGGGATCCAGGAGTGGCTCAGCTTCTATTTCAAGAGCCCGCAGACCGCCCCCCACCTGTATCCCGAGCACGACATCTTCATCCAGCAGAAGAAGCTGAAGAACACCCTTCGCCGGTGGATGGGCGAGGAGCTGATCACCCACCTCGGCGACGAGTACTACGAAGACTGAGCCCATGGCCGGCGCTGCCCCGGACGACGACCTGGAAATCGGGGACTGGCGGATCCCGTCCGGAGATCTCGAGTGGCGTTTCTCGACGTCGGGTGGGCCCGGCGGGCAACACGCCAACCGGTCGAACACGAGAGCCGATCTCGTGTTCGATGTCGCATCGTCCGACGCCTTCCCAGACGCGGTCCGTCAGCGGCTCCTCTCCCGCCTGGGAAACGACCCAGTGGTCGTATCGGTGTCGGAGAGCCGGTCCCAGTTCAGGAACCGCATGCTGGCGAGGGCGCGGCTCCGCCATCTCCTGTTGGAGGCCATGCAGGAGCCGAAGCAGCGTCGACCGACCAAGCCATCCGGCGCCGCCCGCCGACGCCGGCTCGACGAGAAGCGCGCCCGCGGCGAGAAGAAGAGACTGCGCCGCCGTCCACCGCCCGACTGATCAGCCGAACAGGTCGGCCACGGCGTTGCGGTCGACCTTGCCGATTCCCATCATCGGGATCTCGGCGACCCGCAGCCATCGCCGCGGCACCTCGTGCGGTGCCACCATCCGACGCACGGCGCGGTCGAGGGCGGCCGGTTCGACCAGACCGGTGTAGACCGCGCCCACGATCGAACCCCACCGCATGTCGGCCACGCCCACGACTGCCACCGCGCCGACCCCCGGGACAGCGGCGATGATCCGCTCGAGCCGCTCGGGCATCACGCTCTCGCCGCCGGTGACGATGACCGTGTCGGCCCGACCCAACACCTCGAGGCGATCGCCGTGGAGCTTCCCGAGATCTCCGGTCACGAGCGGTCCGTGCCGGTCTGGCGCGTCGAAGTCCCCGGGCGAGACCATCGGCCCTGCCACCACGATCCTCCCGCCCTCGCTGAGCGTCACGTCCGCGCCATCGAGCACCACGAGACGATCGGGGCGGGGGTCGGACGGGTCGGCGGTGGCGATCTGAGAGGCGGTCTCGGTCATCCCGTACGTCGGAAGAACGCGGAGCGGTGCGAGCTCCATCACACGTGACGACACCGGCCCTCCACCCAGGAGGGCGAAGCGAAAGCCGGGAACGGCGGCAAGGCCGCGGTCGATCATCGCCTCCACCATCGTCGACACGAACGATGCCAGCGTCACCCCCCACGCGGTCAGGAGTTCGATCGTCTGGACAGGATCGAAGCGAGCCGGGCCGAGGACGACCGCAGAGCCTTCCCGCATCGATCGCCACAGGGTCGATAGTCCGCCCACGTGGTGGAGGGGCAGCACCGCCAGCCACCGGTCGTCGGGGCGATGATCCAGATGGGAGGCCGACGCCGCGGCGGAGGCCTCGATGTTCCCCCAGGTCAACCGCACGCCGCGGGGCGTTCCGCTCGAACCCGACGTGAAGACGATCGAGTGGAGACGGTCGGCGTCGACCGCGCCCGTCGGGTGGGGCGCACCCGCCAGCTCATCCGCGCCAATCACCGCCTCGACCTTGGCCAGGGAGACCAGTTCACCCCGCTGGGCCCTGGTCGCACGGGCAGGCAGCGCGACGAGCACCATCCCGGCCAGCGGAACGGCGCCGGCCACCAGCAGCGTGTCGACGGTGGGGTGCATCACGAGGCCGAGGCGCGATCCGACCCCGTAGCGGGAGCGGATCCCGCCTGCCACGCGGGACACTCGGTCCCACGCCGTCCGATAGTCGACAACGCCGTCGGCGGCGATCAGAAAAGGTGCGTCCGGACGGTCGCGAGCCCAGCGCGCGATCCCCACCACGGTGGGTCAATCCCCCCAGTAGCGTTGCTCCCGGAAGGGATCGCCGTACAGGTGGTAACCGTTCCTCTCCCAGAACCCTGGTTCGTCGTGATCCATCACTCGGAACCCGCGCACCCACTTCACCGACTTCCAGAAGTAGAGGTGGGGCACGACCAGGCGGAGCGGCCAACCGTGCTCCAGCTCCAGTTCCTCCCCGCCGTAGCGCCAGGCGAGGAGGTTGTCCTCCCGCAACAGGTCCTCGAGCGGCAGGTTCGCCGTGAAGCCATGTTCCGCCCACACCAGCACGTGGCTCGCCGGGGGGGCGAGCTCAAACTGGCGCAGCAAGGACACCACTTCCACGCCCTGCCAGGTCGTGTCGAGCTTCGACCATTTCGTGACGCAGTGGATGTCGAGGGTCTTCTCGACGGTCGGCATCGCCTTGATGTCGCCGAGGGTGAACGTGCGCGGATGGTCGACGAGCCCTTCCACCGCGAAGTCCCACGCACCGAGGTCGATACGCGGTGTCGCCCCGGCGTGGAGCACCGGGAACCGATCCGTCACGTACTGCCCCGGTGGGACCCGTGCGGGGTCGATGCCGGCAGCCGCCAAGTCGGAACCACGTCTCAACAAGCCCACCACGATTCCTTTCGGTCGGCGCGCCAATACCCTATCGGGCGATGCAAACCACGGATCCGCCCGAGGTGTTCCGGGAACCCGCCGCCCCGCTCCGTCCGGCCCGTGGCCGCCTGACCGTCGTGTTCCTCCTCGTGGTGGGCGTCGGCATCCTGCTGGGGAAGGGGCTCGCCGCTCCCGAAGACGCCGGCAGCGGCGGCTCACTCACCGGCGCAGCGCCGGAGGTGGTCCTGATCGACTTCGACGGGGTCGAGTGGAGGCTGTCCCGTCATCTGGTCGAGGACGGCCGGCCAGTGGTGCTCAACCTGTGGGCGAGCTGGTGCATCCCGTGCCGGGACGAGATCCCCGAGCTCACCGCATTCGCCGCCGCCCGCCCCGACATCGCGGTGGTCGGTGTGGCGGTGGACGACCGTCCGGGACCGGCGTCCGCGTTCGCCGCCGAAGTCCGGCCCGGCTACCTGGTCGGAATGGATGCCAGCGGCCGATTGCGCGATCGCTACCCGAGCGTGGGAATGCCGTTCACGGTCGTGATCGACCGGCGCGGCATCGTGCGCTGGTCGAAGGTGGGCGGAGTGACGGCCGCCGACCTCGAGATCGCCACCGAAGGCCTCGGCTGACCCGACCTGACTGTCAAGCCGAGTCGAGCGCCAGCAGGTGGTCGGCGTATGCGAGGTTCGGTCCCTCCGTCATCTCCGCCCGCACGATGAGGCGCTCCGCGGCCGAGAACTTCGGGTTGCACGTCGTGAGGGTGAGCCACGCTCCCGGCTTGTGATCAGTGACCCACACCTCGGTGGGAAGAACGATGATCGTGTCACGCACCGTGTAGCGGTGCACGCCGATCGCTGTCTCCACCTCGATCATGTCCCCCGGCGCGAGCTGGTCGAGGTCCAAGAAGGGAGCTCCGTAGGTGGTGCGGTGTCCGGAGACGACGGCGTTCCCCGGCTGCCCGGGAACAGGGGTCCATGGCATGTGCCCGGGGCCCTGGGTCAACGTGTTCCTGCTCACGCCGCCGAACAGCACGCGGTCCAAGCCGATCGAGGGGATGCGGATGACCCCGAACGCCTCGCCCTCGTCGACCCCTTCCTCAGGATGGAAGTCGATCGTCTGCACGACCGGGGCGGTCGTCTCGGTCTCGTCGGGAGGTGGCACGGTGACGGTGACGGGCGTCTCGAGCGTGCTGCGCCGCCGGTCGAGGTCGTCGGCGAGCACCTCCCTGGCCTCGGTCTGGACGCGACCGTTGAGGAAGTCAGTGACGAACAGCTGGTAGCCGACGATGCCAAGGGTCAGCACCCCGGTCCACACCAGCGTGAAGCCCGCGATCCGGATCCTCCTGCGCATCCGATTCAGGCTATCGGTGGCGCGGTGCTGTGCAATGCGGTCACCGGTCGCGGAAGTCGGGGGACCGCTTCTCGACGAATGCCCGCACACCCTCGGCGGCATCGGCGGTGGAAGCCACCGCGACGAGCCCCGCCTGTAGCCGATCGAGCGCGGTGTCGAGATCGGTGGAGGCCACTGCCATGAAGGCGTCCCTGCCGAGCGCCGACGCCGCCGGCCGTGTCCGGAGCATGTCGAGGGTCTCCGAGACCGCCGCGTCGAGGCCCGAGCGAGGAACCACCCGCGACACCGCCCCGAGGCGCAGAGCCTCCGCGGGGGTGATCGTACGACCGGTGAGCATCAGGTCGAGGGCGGCTTTCTGGGACATCGCCCGTAACAGCGCGGCGGTGATCATCATCGGCCACAGCCCCACCCGCACCTCCGGCATCCCCAACTTGGCGTCGTCCACGCAGATCGTGAGGTCACACGCCACCGCCAGTCCGAACCCGCCCGCCAATGCGTGCCCGTTCACTCGGGCGACCGTGGGCTTTCCTCCCCGCCACAGCAGCCGCAACAACTCGGCGAACCGGCCTCGGTCCGCATTCCCCCCCAGCGGGTCGTCGAAGAAACCCGAGGCGAGATCACCCCCGGCGCTGAAGGCGGCGTCGCCTGCACCGGTGATCACGATCGCCGCCACCGAGGCGTCGTCGAGTGCCCGCTGCACGCCCTCCACCAGCTCCGAGATGGCGGCGACACCGAGCGGATTCCGTCGTTCGGGATCGTCGATGGTGAGTGTGGCCACCGAATCGGCGGCATCGTATCTGATCATGGCCCTCCTCATTGTGGCCGCGGAGCACTGTGATAGCGTTCAGCCCACATGCTGTGGCTCGTCATCGTCCTGTTCGTGGCGATGTCCGTGGCGGTGTTGCGTGGGGGACGACTGACCAACCTTGCCGACATCCGGCTGAGAATGTGGTGGCTCCTGCCCCTCGGATTCGCCATGCAGGGCATCGCGAGCCTCGTAGATCCCGACTTCGGGCTCTACCTGGTGCTGACCTCCTATCTGCCGTTGCTCGGTCTGATGATCCTCAATCGGGATCGGGCCGGGTTGTGGCTGGCCGGAGTGGGGGTACTGCTCAACTTCACCGTCATCGCCCTCAACGGTGGGATGCCGGTGCTCGAAGGGGCGGTGGAAGTCGCAGCCGGATACGCCCCGGGCGGCCCCGACCTCACCAATGCCGCCAAGCACACCGAGATGGGGGAAGGCACCCTGCTCCCGTTCCTGGGGGATGTGATTCCCATCCGGGTCGCGAACCAGGGCTCGGTGATCTCGATCGGCGACGTGTTCCTCGCAGTGGGCCTGGGGCGCTTCTTGGAAGCCGAGTTGCGCCGTCCGGTGCGCTGGTTCAAGCCTGGCGTCAAGCTGCAGGGCGGCTCGGCCACTCGCACCAGTTGAGCTCGGCGTCAGCTCCGGCTGAGCGGACGGTCGAAGTCGCCCCGCCGTTCCAGCAGCCGGCGCAGCACGGCGACGACATCGGGGTCGTAGTCGTACACCGACCCCCGGTGCAGCTTCTCCATCGACTCGAGCGGTGAGAACCCGAGCTCGCTGGTGGACTCGTCGTAGGCGCTGCACACCTTGACGATCTTGGCTGCCATCGGCACATCGACGCTGCTCTCCATGCCCGGGTTGCGGTAGGGCTCGTATTGGCGCAGCACCACGTCACTGACCTCGGCGAGATAGGCCGTCTCTCCGACGATCTCCGAACCCCACTTGGCGATGTCGGTGTCGGTGAAGCCCATGCGCAACACGCTGGGCTCGTTCAACGAGATCCGGCCGATGTCGTGCAACAGGGCGGCGTACTCGACGGTGTCGACCTCCTTGGGCCGCAGGCCCATCCCGGCGGCCACCCCCACGGCGAGCTCCGCGGTACGGGCGGCATGACCCGGATCGGAGTGGCCCGCCACTTCGGGGATGCGGGCGAGGGAGCGCATCGTCTGCGCGTACGTCTGGCGGGCATCGACGTATCTCCGGAAGGCCCCATGCGCGAAGGCGTACGGGAGGGCCGCGACCGCCAGCGCCCCCCAGCCGATCGTCTCGAAGGCGAGGCCGAACAACGCGCCCGAGGCCACCAACGACAGGAACCCCTTGAAGTCGCGGGCGGTGTCGAGCGCCACGAACATGCGGGGCCGT
>CAZCRP010000179.1:0-6130 GCA_964501055.1 uncultured Acidimicrobiaceae bacterium | reverse complement strand
TCTTCTGGCTGTTCGGCCATCCCGAGGTCTACATCCTCATCCTCCCCGCCATGGGCATCGTCTCCGAGGTGCTGCCGGTCTTCTCCCGCAAGCCCCTGTTCGGCTACGCCGCCATCGTGTTCGCCGGCGGCGGCATCGCCTTCCTCGGGTTCGGGGTGTGGGCCCACCACATGTTCAGCTCGGCCATCACCCCCGTCGCCCAGGCGGCGTTCGGACTCTCCACGATGACCATTGCCATCCCCACCGGGATCAAGATCTTCAACTGGCTGGGGACGATGTGGGGGGGACGAATACGCTTCACCACCCCGATGCTCTTCGCCATCGGCTTCGTCGCGATGTTCGTGATCGGTGGGCTGTCCGGCGTCACCCACTCGGTGGTGCCTTCTGACTGGCAGCAAACCGACACCTACTACATCGTGGCTCACTTCCACTATGTGCTCTTCGGCGGCGCCATCTTCGGGATCTTCGCCGGTCTGTACTACTGGTTCCCGAAGCTGACCGGGCGGATGATGAACGAGGCGCTGGGGAAGACCCACTTCTGGATCCAGTTCATCGGCTTCAACCTGACCTTCGCCCCGATGCACTGGCTGGGGCTGCAGGGCATGGTGCGCCGCACGTGGCGGTACGCCCCGGAGACGAACTTCGGGCCGTGGAACCTGGCCGTCACCATCGGCGCCTTCACGATCGCCCTCGCCGTAGCGATCTTCATCTTCAACTGGACGTGGTCGCGACGGAAAGGCGCGCCCTCCGGTCTCGACCCGTGGGACGCCCGCACCATCGAATGGACGATCCCCAACCCGACTCCGCACTACAACTACGCCGAGAACCCGGTCGTCACGAGTCTCGATCACTTCTGGCACATGAAGTACGGCGAGGACGACGAGGGAAGGGCCCGACGCCGGGAGGACGCCGACGAGATCATCGCCCGTCTCGACCACGACGGACGCAACCCGCGGGAGCCGATCCATCTGCCCAACCCGTCGTTCTTCCCCGTCGTCATGGCATCGGGGCTGCCGCTCATCGCCTACGGCATCATCTTCCACGAAGGCCTAGCCGGGAAGCTGCTGATCGCGGTGGGCGCCATCATCAGCATCGGCGCGCTGTTGGGCTGGGGCATGGAGCCGCTGGAAGAGCCCCACGACGACCACTCCGAGCCCGAACCGGCGAGGGCGTACTGATGGCTGACACGGTGGCGGTTCCCATCGACGTCGACGACCACGGCGACGACCATGGGGGGCATGGCGAGCACGAGAGCTTCGGGGTCGAGAACCGCAAGCTGGGGATGTGGCTGTTCCTCAGCTCCGAGTTCCTCTTCTTCGGCGCCCTCATCACCAACTACCTGGTCTACGGCAACGACACTTTCGGCGCCAGCGTGGTGCCGCGGGAGATCTACGACATCCCCTTCACGTCGGTGTCGTCTTTCGTCCTGCTGATGAGCTCGCTGACGATGGTGCTCGCCCACCACTCGCTCTCCCGCGGAGACCAGAACGGGACCAGGGCCTGGCTGCTCGCCACCGCCATGCTCGGCTCGATCTTCCTGGGCGGGCAGGTCTTCGAGTTCTATGAGTTCATCACGGTCTATGGGATGACCCTCACGACCAACCCGGCCGCGTCGGCCTTCTACATGCTGACCGGCTTCCACGGGGTCCACGTCGCCATCGGCGTGCTGATGCTGCTGTCGCTCTTCGGCATCTCCCGCCGTCAGGGCGGGCTGTCGGAGCGCCAGGGCATGAACCTGGAACTCGTCGGGCTGTACTGGCACTTCGTCGACATCATCTGGATCGTGATCTTCACACTCGTCTATCTGTTGGGAGCCGTGTGATGACGGACGAAGTCCACCACCCGCCCCATCCCACCACCGGCCAGTACGTCAAGATCGCCATCCTGCTGGCGATCGTCACGGCGGTGGAAGTGGCGCTCTTCTACGTCGACGAGGCCGTCGACATGGGGGGCTGGGACGGGCCGATGCTCATCATCCTGTCGTTCTTCAAGTTCGTGGTCGTCATCGGCTGGTTCATGCATCTCCGCTTCGAGAAGCCGCTCCTCAGCCGCTTCTTCGCCGGCGGCTTCGTGCTGGCACTGGCCCTCTACGGGATCGTCATCGGGTCGTTCCTCGTGGGGTTGGTGACCAACTAGGGCGATGCCCCTCCCACCCTTCCACCTGCATCTGGACGTGTTGGCGCTGATCGCCGTCCTCGCCCTCGGCTGGTGGTGGGCGGACGTCCGCATCCGTCCGCTGGCCGCCCCCGAGGCTCCCCCTGCCAGCCGCGCCCAGCGGCGGGCGTGGTACTCGGGTGTGACGATCATGCTCATCGGCTCGGGGTGGCCCATCCACGACCTGGCCGAACAGACGCTCTTCAGCTTCCACATGCTCGAGCACATGCTGTTGGGTTACGTGGTTCCGCCGCTGCTCCTGATCGGCACGCCTCGCTGGCTGGCCGATCGCACTCTCGGTCACCCCCGGATCGCCCCGGTGATGCGCCACATCGCCACCCCGGTGGTCGGCTTCGTCACCTTCAACACCGCCATCGTCGCCATCCACTGGCCGACGGCGGTGGCGTGGCAGAACCAGACCGAGTGGGCGCACTTCCTCGTCCACCTGGGCTTCTTCACCACCGCCGTGCTGCTGTGGATCCCCAGCTTCAGTCCCACCCCCGCCATCCCCAAGCTGAGCCCGCCCGGGCGGATCGCCTACACCTTCCTCAACACGATCGTCCCCATCGTGCCGGCATCGCTCCTCACCTTCAGCGACATCCAGCTGTACCCGGTCTACGGAGACGCCCCGCTGGCGTGGGGGATCACGCCGGTCGAGGATCAGACGATCGCCGGCATCCTCATGAAGATCGGCGGCGCGTTCTACCTGCTCGGCATGATCGGCCGCATCTGGTTCAAGTGGATCGCCGAAGAACGCGCCCTCGACCACCTCGAACGCGAACTCGTCTAGTTGGCTTTTTAGCGGGGCAGCGCGTCATCTCCGACGCGCTTCGCCGAGCAGATCCGTTGACGGATCACGCCTCGACCTTTCAGCGGTTCTACTACCCGGGGCGCGTCGAAAGTGACGCGCTCCCCCGCTAAGAACGCGGGTTCCAGAAGCTGGAAGGCTGCGTGACTTGTCTGTGGGTGGGCGTGCGGGCTTGATCAGAGAAGGAGCGTGACCATCCCGAAGTAGATGAGGATGGTGAGCAGGTCCTGCACCACGGTGGCGACCGGACCCGAGCCGTAGGCCGGATCCACCCCCAATCGCTGGAAGAGCACCGGCAGCCACAGTGCCGCCACCGTGGCCACCGAGCAGGCAGCTAGCAGCGTGAGCGACACCGCCGCCACCACCGCCACGTCACGCCAGAGGAGGATTCCGACCGGGAAGAACAGCGCCGCCAGCGTGGCACCGACCAGCAGCCCGGTGAGTAACTCACGCCCGATCATCCGGGACGGATGCTGTTGCAACGACAGACTGCGCACGACCACCGTCACCGTCTGAGTGCCTGCCGCGTCGGCCAGGTAGACGAGCATCGGCACGAAGAAGGCGACGATGATGTTGCGGCTGAGGCGCTCCTCGAACGAGCCCACCACCAGCGCGGTGCCGATCGCTCCCGCCAGACCGACCAGCAGCCACGGCATGCGCAGCATCCACCGGTGCAGCACGCTGGCGACGGCCACCCCCTCGTCAGGGCCCTGCACGAGTCCCGCCAGCCGCGCCATGTCCTCGTCATGCTCGGTGAGCAACACCTGCAACATCAGATGCGGCGGTATCAGCCCGAGCAACCGACCGTGGTCGTCCTCGACCGCCACGCTGCTCTCGTGGTGCTCGATCGCCTTCCAGACGACCGTCTCCTGATCCACGCCGTGTGCCAGGCGGGGCGGGTCGGCGTCCATGAGATCGGCCATGGTGGCGACACTCGGCGCCGCCAGCAGGTCCTCGATGCGCACGATGCCGACCAGCCTGTCGCCCTCGCAGACCGCGACGTGGCCGGCGTTGACGAACGTCCGGTGGCGCATCCCGGCGAGGACGGCATCGACCGTCTCCCGCGGGCGGGCCACCGGATGCCCGGTCGTGTAGAGACCGGAGGCGTCAGTGGTGGTCGACATCCCGGCGAGACAACGATCCCACCACGACGGCGATGCCGACGACCACCAGCGCGAGAGGACCCAGGTACTGCAGGTCCCCGAGCCGCAGCGTCCACCAGCCGACCGCCTCGGCGACGAACGCCGCCCCGAGCCCGAGATACACGAGCCCGGCCAACAGGGTGCCTGTGTGCACTCTCATCGTCTCACCTCGATCTCACCGGCCGCGACCTCCAACTCCAGCGTCAAACCCGGCCCACCCGCGTCGAAGCCGGAACTGGTGAAGGTGCGGGACACCGACAGTCCGTCGGCGGTCTCACCCAACAGGTCGAGCTGGCCTGCCCCCACCGAGGCGTCGATGAAGACGGGAAGATCGGCAGGAAGCTGGATGAGCATCTCGCCGGCGCCGACCGACACCTTCACCGTGGCCGGACCCGTCAGGACCAGATCTCGCAGATCCAGACGAAGGTCACCCATCCCCAGCCGGTACGCCGGTTCCAACTCGGCGACGCTCGTCACCGTGTAGCGGCGTTCGCCGACACCTCCTCGGAACAAGCCGTCGGGTGCCACCGCCGCGAGCACCACGGCGATGCTGAGGAACATCCCCAGGAGGACGAGGCCGCTGTGCGGCCCTTCGAACGAACCGAAGATCAGGGCGATGCCGATCACCGCCAGCACCGCCGGCAGCACGACTGCCGCTCGCAGCGAGATGACATCTACCGCGTCGAGCAGCCACAGTCCGCCCACGACGACGAGAATCGCACCCATCACCACCGAGCCGTAGGCGCGGCGGGGCGCCGCCGCCTCGGATTCCCGACTCTCAACCATTGACACGACGACCTCCCGACCACAGCAGCGCCGCCCCACCGGCGATGACGACCAGGGGAAGCATGACGTCGTCGAGCCATGGGAAGAGGTTCCCGACCAGCCACATCGTCCCGACCGCGATCAGCACCGCCCCCGCCAGGGCGGGGCCGCGGGCTCCGAGGGTGCTGCCGTGCCCGATCTCGTCGCCGGTCTTCTCCTGCGGGATGATGAGCCATCCCACCAGGTACAGGAGGACGCCGGAGCCGCCTCCGATGGCGAGCACCACGAACGCGAGTCGGAAGAACAGCGGATCGACCGCGAAGTACCGGCCCAGCCCGCCGCACACCCCGGCGACGACCTTGTCATCGGTGCTGCGGCGGAGCCGCGGCACAGGGCCGCTCGACTCGACTTCCTGATTCATCTCCACGTTCTCCATCGGTCACCTCCCCGGGTCATCGGCGGTCCGCCCGGACATCATCATCGCCCGCGCCCGGAGCAGTCCAGAGTCGAAAGCCCGTATCGCTGCCTCGCCAGTCGGAGCCCCCATGTCAGATCGAGCGCATCACGCGGTGGGCTTCGGAGTGGTCGTCGTCGCCGTGGGCGCCGCCGCCCTGCACCCACAAGACGCTCATGATGATGAGCACCACCACGCCGACGCCGGCGGCCGCCACCAGGAACTCCCCCGCCGAGATGCGCATGCCGGGACGGGCGGCGGACATCCCGGCGAAGGCGAGGACCGCACCTGCGATGAACACCGCCACGACGGGTGCCCACTGCGGGAACTGGATGAACACCCAGGCGGCGGACAGCACGAGCAACAGGATCGACAGCCCCACCACGACCGGCAGCCCGAAAGCGGCCGAGAGACGACGGCGGACGGTCGTGCCGGCTGTCGCCTCGTCCTCTTGGAGTCCGTCGGGGACACCGAGGGCGTGCACCAGGACGCCGATCAGCCAGCCACCGGCGATCCATCCGAACAGCGTCCACAACACCGCCGGAAGCAGCGGCACGAGGGTGACGGTCTCGTCCAACGGATCCGCGCTCCCCGATCCGGCGACCACGGATCCGATGACCGCTCCCGCCAGGAGCCCCGCTGCGGCACCGGCCACGATCGACCCGCCGTGCGACGACACGAGCCGCATCCCGGGACGCCACCAGCCGGTGAGGAGGCGCACCACGCCGGCCCCGGCGATGCCCACTGCCAAACCGATCAGTGCCGAGCCGACGAGCAGCGAACCGGAGGACACCGCGAGGACGAATG
>CAZCRP010000178.1:0-6161 GCA_964501055.1 uncultured Acidimicrobiaceae bacterium | reverse complement strand
GGCCGGCTTCTTGGCAGCCGGCTTCTTGGCAACAGGCTGCTTGGCAGTCGTGGCCCTGGCTGCCGGCGCGGTCGAGGCGGCCGGGGTTTGTGTCACGGCGACCTTCTCAACCGGCTTGGACTCGGGACGGAAGTTGGCACGCCACGTCGACACGATGTCTTCGAGTTGGTCGCGCAGCCTGTTCACCTGCGACTGCACCTGGTCGAAGTCGACCTTGGAGGTCAGGTCGTCGATGGCCTTGGTGTCGGTCACCTTGCCGAGGAACTGCTCGCCCTCGCCCGCCCACACGTCGATCCGGCTCTTCAGATCGGAGGAGGCCGAAGTGGCGTTCTCGTTCACCCTGGAGACGAGGTCCTCGAACTTCGACTGGGCCGACCTGGCGACCGCCACTTGGGCGCCGACTGCGGCGTAGAGGTACTTCTTTGCGCTCATGGAGTGTTCTCCTGTGCTCGTTCCCGCTCGCCGTGCACCGTGGCCGCATCGAGCAGCGCCCGGTACAGATCGAGCAGGACCTTCTTTTGTCTTGGACTGAGTGCGGTGTCGGCCTCGACGGCCTCGACCACGGTTGGTGCGGGTGAGCCTTCGTCGATCAGGCCGGCTCGGGTATAGAGGGACTCTGCTGAGACCTCCAGGGCCCGCGACAGCCGCTTGAGGATCTCGGCGGACGGCCGCCGGATCCCGCGTTCGATCTGGGACAGGTAGGGGTTGGAGACCCCGGCGCGATCTGCGAGTCGTCGGAGCGACAGATTCGCCCGCTCCCGCTGCTCCCTGATGAACGAGCCCACATGGCCGTCATCGGTGGTCTCCGCCTGCTTGCTATCACCCACAACTGCAAGATACAGCAAGCGTATAACTTTTGCAAGCACTTACGTGCCAGTTGCGAGCAGTCGCTACACGGGTCCGTTTCCGAGTGCCGCCCCGACGACGAAAGCGATCACGCCGCCGAAGCCGGCGATCGCCAGGTTCTCGAGGCCGGCGACCAGCGGCTTGGTCTTCGTCACGCGCGTCTTCGCCACCCCGACCGCGAACAACCCGATCCCGGTGAGGGTCGTGGCCCACCACATGCCGGTCAACGCCCGCTCCACGAACATGAACGGCATCACCGACGGAGCGGCGCCGGCCAGGAAGAGCAGCCCGGAGAACGCCATCGCCCGATACGGCGAGCGACGCTCGGAGTCGGGAGCGCCGAATTCGAGCGCCTTCATCGCGTTGAGCATCGCCGCGTCGGACCGGTCGAAGGCGGTCACGACGGCGTCCAGGTCGTCGTCGTGCAGGCCCATGTCGGCGAACATCTCCCGCAGCTGGGCGACCTCCATCTCCCGATGATGCGCGAGGTGGATCTTCTCGAGGCGGAGTTCGGACTCGAGCACCTCGTCCTGGGACTTGGTGGCGAGATACTCGCCGGCCCCCATCGAGACGGCGCCGGCCAGCGCTCCCGCCACTCCGGTGATGAAGACGTCCTCTCGCGACAGCCCGGCCCCAACCACGCCGATGATCAGCAGGACCATCGAGACGAGGCCGTCGTTCACCCCCAGGATGATGTCCCGCCAGTACTGCCGGGTCTCCCCGACATGTGGCTCGTAGGGGACCTCGGCCTTCTCCTGGTGCTCGGTGGACATGGAGGGTGATTCTATCCATGGGGTCGGTGCTGCCCACATTGGCGCAGGCGAGGGTGGATTCGGCAGGGCGGCGCGTTCCTAGGCTGGCGTGATGTTGCAACGGGAAGCAGCCGTTCTCGGCACCGGCCTCATCGGGACGTCGGTGGCGATCGCCCTCCGGACGGCCGGATGGCACGTCCGCGGCTACGACCCGGATGGCTCTGCGCTCGATAAAGCCACGCGCATGGAGGGCGTCGATCCGTGCGAGAGCATCGAGGCGGCCGTAGCCGGAGCCGACCTCGTTGTGCTGGCGGGACCCGTCGGCGCCATCGTCGAGACGGTCGCCACGCTCGTGACCGACGCATTGGGGACCGATGTCGCCGGTGTGAAGCGTTCGGTCGTCGAGGCTGCAGGCCGCCTTCCGCGCTTCGTGGGCGGACACCCCATGGCGGGACGCGAGTCGTCGGGTCCGGAGGGCGCGTCCGGCGGCATGTTCCGGGGTGCGATCTGGGTGCTCACGACCGACGGCGCCGCCGACGATGACCTGATCGAGATGTCGGGCATCGTGCAGTCGCTGGGGGCGGTCCCGGTGCAGATGTCCGCCATATCCCACGATCGGGCGGTGGCCGCCGCCAGCCACATCCCCCATCTGACCGCCGCCAGCCTGGTGGGCCTGCTCAGCCGCGAGGAGGGCGCGCGCGCCTTGGTGGCCGGCGGCTTCCGCGACCTGACCAGGGTGGCGGCGTCCGAGCCCGGCTGGTGGTCGGACGTGCTGGTCGCCAACGGCGACGCGGTGGCCTTCGAGCTGCGTCAGCTCGCCTCGTCACTGCTGGAGCTGGCGACCGTGGTCGAACACGCCGACCGCGAAGCCTTGTTCGGGCGTCTCGAGACGGCGCGCGGGCTGCGACGGGCGATGGCGGCGCCGGTGACGGCCGTCCGGGTGATCCTCGAAGACCGCCCGGGCGAGATCGCCGAGGTGGGCAGAGCACTGGCGGATAGCGGCGTCGACCTCCGCGACCTGCAGCTCCGCCACGCCGTCCACGGTGGCGGCGGTGTCCTCACTCTCTCGGTCAAACCGGGCGACGCCCACAAGCTGCGATCGGCGCTGTCCACGGTGGGCTTCCGCCTGCTCGACAGCTGACGGGTGACGCGGCACCACTCGGTGGGGTGGTGCCCACCCCCCACCCGAAGTGAGGGGTGCATCGTTCCCTTCCGCCGGCGCCGGCCATACGGTGAGGGCTCGGCGACGAGAGAGGATTATTGGTGGTGGGAGTCGAGTGTACGCGCGGCAGGCGCACGGTGGCTGGACTGGCACTGCTGGTCGTGTTGATTCCGCTCCCGGCTCGGGCGCACGGTGACGTTGCGCTGGCAGACGCCACCGTCACGCTGGCGGCGGGCGAGTCGGTCCGCTTCGAAGGTGACGTGCACTATCACCGCCTCGTTGGCCGGATCACCGCCGACACGCCGGTGACGGTGGGCCTGGTGGATGCCCGGACAGGTCGGACGGTGCTCGCTGCCGGCACCGCCGGGGACCACTCCCTGAATGAGCTCATCAGGTGCTGCAGGGAGCAGGTGTGGGCTCCCCACGTCCTCGTCGTGGAGAACGTCGGTAGGGCGCCCGCCACGGTGCACGTCCGCGCCGCCTTGGTCCACGACGACCTCGCGGTGATGGTGGATCGCGCCGAGTCCGGGGTCGCCGAGTCGGTGGTGTTCTTCGGTGTGGTGTGGGTGGCGGTCCTATCTCGGTCGCTGCGCAGGCGCCGATCCGAATCGCTGCGGGCCTCGCTCGTGATGATGGCCGTGCTGACCGGGCTCGTCACCGTCGCGGCCTGGTACGGAGCGGTGCGTTACGGCGGCTTCGGGGCGCCGGCGATGGTGGCGGCCCTTTCCGACGCTCCCGTGCTCCCGATGAATCCCGTCGTCTCACGGGCGTCCTTCCTCCTCGGCATCGGCATCCTCGCCTGGGGCTGGGGTGGTGCCCGCTGGGCGAGAGTCGATCCGGCTGATCGGAGGGGGCCGTGGCTCGCGACCGGTGCCTGGTTGTCGGCGGCGGTCGTCGCCACCGGTTTGGCGGTGACGGTCGCCTACCGGGGTCCCGGCATCCCCGCCGCGCTCACGACGGTCTTCGTCCTGCCCATGCTGGCAGTGATGGCCGGGTGGGACGGCTCCCGGCCGCGGGCGGCGAACCGGTCTGGCTGAGACCTGCCCTACGCAGTCAGTTCGCGCAGCAGGTCGAGGCCGACTCGGAGGCCAACCTCGAGCGTTCCTTCGTCAAGCGTGAACGAGGCGGAGTGGAGGTCGCTGGTCTTTGCCGTGTCGGCGGCGCAGCCGAGGCGGAACATGGCGCCGGGGGCCTCGGTGAGGTAGATCGCGAAGTCCTCGCCACCCATCGACGTGTAGGTGGACCACACCGTGTCGGGGCCGAGTGTCCGTTCCACCACCGGGCGGAGCCTGGCCACCAGCGCGGCGTCGTTCACCACGGGCGGCAGACCCCGGTTGTAGCGCATGTCCGTGACCGCCCCGAATGGAGCCGCCAGCTCAGTCGCCACCCGCCGCAGGATCGCCGGCACTGCCTCCCAGGCATCGTGGTCCGGGGTGCGGACTGTTCCGGACATCTGCACCGAGGTGGGGATGACGTTGTCGGCGGTACCGCCGTGCACCTGGCCGAAGGTGATGACCAGCGGGGCGCGGGCATCGACGAGCCGGTTGACGACGGAGGCGAGATTGGAGATGACGTGTCCAGCCGCCTGGACGACGTCGACCGTCTCGTGCGGCCGGGCGGTGTGGCCACCGGGTCCCTCCAACAGGATCGAGAAGCGGTCGGCGGAGGCCGTGATCGCTCCCGGCTTGACACCGACGTGACCGGTGGGCAGGTGGGGGTCGACATGGAAGGCGACGACCGCTTCAGCCCCGGCCACGGCCCCTTCGGCCACCAGCTCGTCGGCCCCGCCTGGGAACAGCTCCTCTGAGGGCTGGAAGATGAACCGGACGCGGCGGCCGGTGCCGAGCCGCTCCCAGGCCAGCGCGAGTCCGAGGGCGATGGCGGCGTGCGCGTCGTGACCGCAGGCGTGCATGACGCCGGGGTTCTGGGAGGCGAAGGCCAGCCCGGCCGGCTCGGTGATCGGCAAGGCGTCGAGATCCGCCCGGAACACGACCAGGGGACCGTCGGTCCCTACGTCCACCGTCAGGCCGGTCTTCGGTGTCCGCAGGCGGGGCACGAGCCGAGCCTCGCTCAACACACCGGCCAGCAGGTCGGTCGTGGCGAACTCCTGCTTGGAGAGTTCCGGGTGGCGGTGGATCGCGCGGCGGGCACCCACCACTGCGGGAAGGACGTCCGCCACCACACTGGTGGTGTCGAGCATGGACCGGGAAGAGTACACCCGGCACGGCGCCTTGAACCCGGGCGGACTCGCTGCGGGGTCTAGCCTTGCCGCCGTGGTGGAATCGAAGAAGACCCGCACTTCGAGCTTCGGCTCGTCGCGGCGCGAGAGCCACGACTCGACCGCCTTCTACGAGCGCTTCGAGCCGCCCACCATACGCTCCGACCGCGACGTGGCGTGGGACAAGGCCATCGACGAGATCATCCTCGGCGACTCCCGCCGCATGGACCGGGTTCCCACCAACTCCGTCGCCCTCGTCGTCACCTCACCCCCCTACTTCGCGGGCAAGGAGTACGAGGAGGACATGGGCAGGGGCCACGTCCCTGCCTCATACCAGGCCTACCTGCACGGCCTCGAGGAGGTCTTCGCCGAGTGCCTCCGCACCTTGGAACCGGGTGGGCGGATCGCGGTGAACGTGGCGAACCTCGGACGGCGGCCCTACCGCTCGTTGTCGGGGGACGTGGTCCGCATTTTCGAGCGGCTGGGCCTGCTCCTGCGGGGCGAGGTGGTCTGGGTCAAGGCCCGGGGGGCGTCGGGCTCCACCGCCTGGGGCACCTTCCAACGTCCGGCCAACCCGGTGCTGCGCGACCTCAGCGAGCGGATCGTGATCGCGTCCAAGGGGCGGTTCGACCGGGCGGTCCCGGCGAGGGAGCGAGCCGAGAAGGGCCATCCCCACATCGCCGACATCTGGCGGGACGAGTTCATGGAGGCCACCACCGACATCTGGGAGATCCCCTCGGAGAGCGCCACCCGGGTGAACCATCCCGCTCCCTTCCCGGTGGAGCTGCCGCGCCGCCTGATCGAGCTGTTCACCTACCGCGACGACCTCGTTCTCGATCCCTTCCTCGGATCCGGCACCACCGCCATCGCCGCCATCCACGCCGGCCGGCACTACGTCGGATACGAGATCGACCCCGAGTACCACCAGCGGGCGGTGGGGCGGGTGGCAGCCGAGCTGGCCGATCCCACGCCCAGGGCCCGCATTCCCGGCATCACCGGCGCCGGCGCGGTGGAGTCCGTCACCGAGCGGGCGGTGCGGGAGGGCAGGGCGATCCGCGACGTGGCGAAAGCGGCCCTGGAGGAGGCAGGCTTCACGGCGTTGCGCGAGAAGGTGAGGCTCGGACCCGGGATCGAGTTTGCGGTCGAGCGCACGGACGGAGGAGGCCGGGGGTGAAAGAGTGTA
>CAZCRP010000177.1:0-6177 GCA_964501055.1 uncultured Acidimicrobiaceae bacterium | reverse complement strand
GGTAGTCGCCGCCCCGCGATCCTGGCGAGCCGCCCCACCACGGGCACCAGCAGCGACGCTCCGCCAGACAGCCGGAACACGTCGCGGTACTCGTGGGCGAGCAGGGCGAGCTCGATCGGGCCGGCGTCGGTTCCGAGGAGATGCGCCCGGTAGAAGAAGTCGCCGGTCCGGAGGGCAGGACGCGTCTCCCATCGCACGACCGCCGGTGCGGTGTCCGAGGCGTTCTTGGCCCGGTGGGGAGTCTTACGGGCGATGGTGATCTCCTCGCCCGCGCCCACCACCTGCGCGGTGCCGTGCACGACGAAGACCATCGCCCCGGCCTCGATCACGAATCGCTCGTCCTGGGCGGGGTGGAAATGGGCAGGCGGGAACGGCGAGGCGGGGAAGTACTCGACCCGCTGTTCGTGCGCCCTCCCGTCCGTGTCGGCAGCCGTCCGCAGGAACGTGGTGCGGGTGAACCTGTCCTCGTACGTCGTGCCCGGTCCGACCATGTGCGCGACCGTAGACCTCGTCGGAGGTGGCTGCCGATGCTCAGCGGCTTCCCATCACGACGGTGATCGTGTCGGCGCGGAGCCGACCCGATCCGTCGTCGACGGTGGCGGTGACCTCCACCCGGGTTCCCGCCGGGATCGTGTGGTTGTTCCAGTACAGCCGGTAGGGAGGGGCGTCGTCGGTTCCCAACACGATGGGGTCACCGCCGTCCACCACGATCGAGAACGTCACCTCCGCGTAGCGCCGGTCGCCGACCTCCGCTTCGATCCGGTAGCGGGCGGTGGGGATCTCCTGGTCGGCGATGGGCCGGGTGATGCTGACGGACGGCTCCTGAGAAGGGATGGCCAGGGGGGTGGCCGCCCTGAGCAGCACGGTCGACCGCGCCGGGACATCGACGGTCAACGCCCCGGCGGAGTCCGACCCGGCCACCGCCCGGCGGCCGTGTATCACGCGGAACTCGGTGTCGGTGGATAGCGCGGTCACGGTGGCCGGGATGGCCACCGGCCCATTGTTGGCGACGACGAGGTATTCGATCCGCTCGTCGCGGTCGACCCGGGAGAAGGAGAACACCGGACCGTGCGGCGGATGGACGATCTGCGCTCCGGTGACGAGGGCCGGGTGGTCGGCCCGCAGCTGATTGAGCAACTGCACCCGGCGGTAGAAGGGGTGGGTCTGGTCGAAATTGTCGGCAGAGACGGTGGCGTCCGATCCGAGGGTCGGTTGATCCACGAACTCCGTGGCCGTCGCCGGGAACATCGTCTGGCGGGCGGACTTGTCGCCTCCGATGCCCACGAACCCCTGCTCGTCGCCGTAGTAGACGACGGGGATGCCGCGGGTGAGGAACAGCAGGTCGAAGCCGAGCAGCATCTTCTTCTCGAGCACGGCCTGTCTCGCGCCGGGGTTGGCGGCCGAGATCAGACGCCCCATGCGACCCTTGTCGTGGTTGCCGAAGAACTTCACCAGCATCGACGCGTTCGAGTCGTGGTCGGTGAACCAATCGTCCTGATCGAACGCCTGGGCGAGTGAGTCGGCCGCCAGCCCCCCGGCCACGTACCGCTCGAGCCCGTCGCTGACGATGAAATCCAGCAGCGACGGGAGCCCGAGGTTGGTCGTGTAGTGGGAGTTGAAGATCGGATCGGAGGCGAACACCTCGCCGAACATGAAAAAGTCGGGCTTGCCGGCGATAGCGGCGGCTTCCAGCACGGCCGGTGCCCACCGCGCCCAGAACTCGTCGTTCACATGCTTGACCGTGTCGATCCGGAAGCCGGCGATGTCATAGCGGTTGATCACGTCGGCGTAGAGGACGATCAAGTTCTCGACGACCTCAGGGTGCTCGGTGAACAGGTCGTCGAGTCCGAAGAAGTCGCCGTAGTAGGAGCTCTCCCCGCTGAAGGTCGAATCACCTCGGTTGTGGTAGAAGATCGGGTCGTTGAGCCACCCCGGCTGCTTGATCGTGGCGTCCTCGGGAGTGCGAAACACCGGCGTGTAGGGGAAGGAGACTCCGGCGTCCAACTCGGGGAAGCTGTCCCCGCCTGCGAACTCGGCGTCGTCGAACTCGACCCCCCGGGCGTCGAGGTACGGGAAGGCGCCTTTCGACCGATAGGAGAAGGTTCCTTCCTCGTAGGTGATCACGTCCCCGGTGTGGTTGATCACGATGTCGAAGTACACGTCGATCCCCCGCGCCGCGGCGGCGGCGATGAGATCGTGCATGTCCTCCTCGGTGCCGAGGTGGGGGTCGATGCGGGACCAGTCGATCTGCCAGTAACCGTGGTAGCCGGCGGACGAGTTGTGGATCTCGCCCAATCCCTGCACCGCACGATTGGTGAACGGGGGGGTGATCCAGAGGGCGGTCATCCCCAGCTCTGCCAGGTAGGGCAGCTTCTCATGCAGGCCGACTAGATCGCCACCTTGGAAATAGCCCTTGTCTTCGGGAAGGAACCCGTGGTCGAGTGGTCCGCCTGCGATGCCTCCCGTGTCGTTGCCTGGCTCACCGTTGGCGAACCGATCCGGCAGCACGAAGTAGATGGAGCGGTGGGTGACGGGGTGCCTGACGGGAGCGGCCGCCACCCCCTCCGGGCCGGCTGCGGGAACCGTCGCCTGGGCCGAGGTGGTCGACACCGCTGCGGTGGTCGTCGTCGAATCGGTGGTTCCGGTGCAGCCGGCGGCGAGGAGGAGCGCCGGGACGAGACAGACGACCCGCCGGCGGGCCATCAAGCAGGCGCCGGGCCGGTCGAACCGCCGATGATGAGGTCGGGGTTGAACATGTGCACGTGCCCGCCGCCCGGCTGCGGCGAGTCGAGAAGTGAGGCAACCGTGGCTGCCATGCGGCCGATCGGCTGGCGCAGGGTGGTGAGCGGCGGGTCGGTGTACATGACGAGTTGGGTGCCGTCGAAGCCGACGATGGAGATGTCGTCCGGCACCGCCATGCCCCACGCCCGCACCCCGGCGATCGCCCCCAGCGCCATCACGTCCGAGCCGCACACGATGCCCGTGACCCCGGCTTCGAGCAGGCCCGCCACTCCGGCGCGCCCGCCTTCCAAGGTGTAGAGCGTCTCGGACAGCCAGTCGTCCGACATCTCGATCTCGGCGGTCGACATCGTGATGGCGTAGCCATTGATCAGCTCGTCGGACGAGGCGTAGCGGTTCGGCCCGGTGAGCACGCCGACACGGCGGTGACCCAGGCCCAGCAGGTGGCGGGTGGCCGTCATCGCTCCGGCGCGTATGTCCACCGACACCGCCGGGACGGGCGATCTCCCGGTGACACCGTTGACCAGCACCACCTTCATGCCGCGGCGCTGAAGGGCGACGTAGGGATCGAAACCGAGTTGGGGAGCCGCATAGCGCCCGTTGATCACGACGACTCCGGTCGCCTCCCAGTCGAGGAAGCGGTTCAGGTAGTCCTGTTCGTTGATCGTCTCGGATGTCGACGGGCAGATCATCGACATGATCCCGCGGCGGGCCAGCCTGGCCTCGATCGTCTGGGCGATGGTGGGAAAGATCGGGTTGTCCAACTCCGGGGTGATGATCCCCACCACGGGAGTCTTGGTGGTGCGGGCAGGCTGGGGGGCGTACCCGAGGTCGGCGACGGCGTCGAGCACGCGCTGACGGGTGGCCCCCGCCACCCCGGCCTTGCCGTTCAGCACGCGGCTGACAGTGGCGAGACTGACACCGGTTCGCTCTGAAACTTCCTGCAACTTCGGTCGGGCGGTCACGGCTCTGGACCATAATCACTCCAACCAACAATTGGAAAGTCGCCCTGAAAAGTTTGCGGGAACGGTTTGCAAAGAGATGAAGGGCATGCTTGAGTCCCGGGAGCCAGGGAACTCGCTCGGTGGGTTCCCTATCGATACTCCGAGGAGGAACCAACTGTGAACCGCATGCGATGGATGACACTGCTCGCAGTGTTCGGCATGATCCTCGCTGCCTGCGGCGGTGGAGATGGGGCGGCGACGACCACGACCGCGCCTGCCGCCACCACCACGACGGCAGCACCCGAGACGACGACCACCACCACCGCCGAAGAGCCGGTCGAGCTGCTGATCTGGGCCGACGAGAACCGGACGCGTGTGGTCCAGGCGATCGCGCCCGCCTTCACCGAGGCCACCGGTGTGCAGGTCCGCGTCCAGACCGTGGACTTCGGGAGCATCCGCGACCAGGTCGGCGTGGCCGGCCCCGCCGGGGAGGGACCCGACATCTTTGCCGGGGCCCACGACTGGACGGGTGAGCTCGCGGCCGACGGGACCATCGCCGCCCTCGAACTCGGAGCCCGGGAGTCGGAGTTCTTCGACGTCGCGCTCGATGCCTTCAACTTCGAGGGTCAGCTCTTCGCGGTGCCGTACGCACTGGAAGCAATCGCGATGTACTACAACACCGATCTCGTCCCCGAGGCCCCCACCGCGTTCGAGGACCTGGGGGCGGCCTGCGAGGCTGCCGGCACGCCTTCCTGTGTCGGGATCCCGGGCGGTGGCGACGGCGGCGACGCCTACCACAACTACCCGTTCGTGTCCGCCTTGGGCGGGTACATCTTCGCCTACGACCCTGCGACCGGATACGACCCGACCGATGTCGGGCTCGACAGTGACGAGGCCGTCGCCGGCGTCGAGTTCCTGGCCGAGCAGGTCGCGGCAGGCGTGGTGGAGCCCACCAACTACGACAACGCCAAGAACCTCTTCCTCGAGGGTCAGGCTCCCTTCTGGATCACGGGTCCGTGGGAGCGAGCCAACCTCGAGGAGCAGACCGCGATCAACTGGGCCGTGACCAAGCTGCCGACCATCGCCGGCCAGGCGCCGGCACCGTTCGTCGGTTCCCAGGGCTTCTTCCTGTCTGCGTACTCCGAGAACGCGCTGGTGGCGCAATCGTTCCTGCTCGACTTCATCGCCACCCAGGAGACCCAGCAGGCGCTGTACGACGCTGATCCGCGCGGCCCGGCGTACATCGCCGTGGCGGAGGCACTGGCCGACGATCCGGTGGCGCAGGCCTTCGCCGCGTCGGCCGCCGATGGCAACCCGATGCCGAACATCCCGCAGATGGGATCGGTGTGGGGTCCGCTCGGCGACAACCTGCTCCTGGTCCGCAACGGCGACCTCGGCGCGGCCGCGGCGATGTCGGCGGCGGCGGACGCGGTGCGAGCGGCCTTGGCCGGCTGAACGGCACCGCGGTCGGAGAAGCGGTAGTTTTCCGCAGATGACCGAGCGAGAGGGTAGGGAGCCACCGGCTGTCCTACCCTCTCGTGGTCTCGGACGATCCTTCTGGATCCGGCTCGTGTCGGTGGGCATCTTCGATGCTCTCGTGATCGCCGCCCTGCCGCTGCTCTACGTCAACGAGGCGTGGGTGCTGCTGGCGGCGTTCGTGATCGGCGCCATCGCCGTCAACTGGGCATACCTCAGCCCGCGGGCCCGGGCTTCGAAGTGGCTCACGCCCGGGCTCCTCTTCATGGCGCTGTTCGTCGTGTATCCGATCGGATACACGTTCTATGTCTCCATCACGAACTGGGCGACCGGCAACGTGCTCGAGCGGGAGGTGGCGATCCAGCGTCTCGAGCAGCGCGAGATCCGCACCGATCTCGCCACCGAGATCTTGCAACTGTCGGTGTACCGCAACGCGGACGGAGACATCGCCTTCCTCGTCTCGGGCGGTGACCGGGAGCCGTTCTTCGGCACGCCCCGCCTGGTCACCGACGAGCCCGTGCCCGAGGCGGGCATCGACATCGGAGCAGTGGAGATCGACCCGGTGTCACCGCCGGCGGAGATCGCGGGCTACGAGCTGCTGGGACCGCTCCAACTCACCGGCATCGCCCGCCAGCTGGAGGGCCTCGCCATCGACATCCCCGGCGTCGGTGAGGCGCGCCTCGAGACGTTCTCCACCGTGCGGGTGAGGGCGGGCGGGCAGCGGTTCATCCACGACCCGGACACCGCCACCCTCTACGACGCCCAGGAGGACCGGACGTGCCGGGAGGGGGTCGGCACCTTTGTCTGCGACGGCGTGCCGCAGTCCGAAGTCTCCGCCCTCGAGATCGCCCGCACCGGGTCGATCATCGTGTGCGACGGCGGGATCTGCGACAACGTGCCGTTGCAGGCGTTGGATCAGAGCCTCCCCGGCTGGCGGACCGTGATCGGGTTCGACAACTACTTCCGGCTGTTCACCAACGAACGCATCCGTCAGCCCCTCCTGGGTGTGTTCGTCTGG
>CAZCRP010000176.1:0-6179 GCA_964501055.1 uncultured Acidimicrobiaceae bacterium | reverse complement strand
CGGAAGAGCACACGTCTGACTGGAGTTCAGACGTGTGCTCTTCCGATCTGTCACGTGATCGCGCTCAATCAGAACCCGCTGGTGTCGCAGGGAGACGCCGTCGTCCACCTCGCCGGCTGATCGGTCAGCTCGCTCGCCGCAGGTCCTCCAGCCATCGCCGCCTGAGCCGGGAACGCTCCTTGGCGGTGTAGCCACCCCATATGCCGTCCGGCTGGTTCGTCTCGATGGCGAAGGCCAGGCAGACGTCGGCCACCGGACAGGCGGCGCAGATGGCCTTGGCGCGCGCCACCTCTTCCCGGCGGTCCGGCGGCGCGAAGAAGTCGACCTCCGGGCGGTCGGCGCAGGCCGCTTCCTCCCGCCAGAACTCGGGTTCGAGCTCGAGCACGTCGATCATCTCACTCATGGTGGTCGGAAGCGGATAAACGTCCCCTAAAGCGCAGGCGTTCCCGCTCCGAAGCGGGTGCGCGCGGCGACCGGCCGTCAGTCGAAGTCGTACGGGGCGGGGACGGCTCCCGGGTCGTAGCGGCCGATCTCGGCTCGCCCGACGGAGCGGAGATGCACCTCGTCGGGCCCGTCGGCCATCTGCAGCCAGCGGCCCATCGAATAGGCCTGGGCGAGCGGCCAGTCCTCGGTGAAACCGGCGGCCCCGAAGACCTGCATCGCCCGGTCGGCCACCCAGGTGAGCGTGCGCGGCGCGGCCACCTTGATGGCGGCGATCTCGACCCTGGCGTTCTTCACACCGACGTTGTCGATCATCCAGGCGGTCTTGAGCACGAGCAGCCGTGCCTGCTCGATCCGGATGCGCGCCTCGGCGATCCACTCCCGGACCACGCCCTGTTCGGCCAGCGGTTTGCCGAATGCCACCCGCGCCTTGGCACGCTGCACCATCAGGTCGAAGCACCGCTCCGCGGCGCCGATGGCGCGCATGCAGTGGTGGATGCGGCCCGGGCCCAATCGGGCCTGGGCGATGGCGAAGCCGCTTCCTTCCTCGCCCAAGAGGTTGGAGACCGGGACCCGCACCCCGTCGTAGTGGACCTGGGGGTGGCCGCCGCGGTCGTGGTAGCCGAACACCCGCGGGTCACGTTCGACCGTCACCCCCTCGGAGTCCATGGGCACGAGCACCATGGACTGCTGGTGGTAGGGGTCTGCGTCCGGGTTCGTGACGCCCATCACGATCGACACCTTGGCGCGTGGGCTGGCGGCCCCCGAGGAGAACCACTTGCGACCCGTGACGACATAGCTGTCCCCGTCCCGCTCGATCCGGGTACGGATGTTCCTGGCGTCGGACGACGCCACGTCCGGCTCGGTCATCCCGAAGGAGGATCGGATCTCGCCTTCCAGCAGCGGATGCAGCCAGCGCTGCTTTTGTTCCTCGGTGCCGAACATGTGCAGGATCTCCATGTTGCCGGTGTCAGGCGCCGAACAGTTCATCGCCTCCGGTGCGAGGTGGACGCTGCGCCCCGAGATCTCGGCCAGCGGGGCGTATTCGAGGACCGTCAGCCCCCCGCCGTGCTCGTCGTCGGGGAGAAACAGGTTCCACAGGCCGCGGCTACGGGCGGCGGTCTTCACCTCCTCGATGACCGGTGGGTGGGAATACGGTCCCTGCTCCTCCAACTGCTCCCAGTAGACCGGCTCGGCGGGATAGATGTGGGAGTCCATGAAGTCGAGCAGCCGGGAGCGATACTCCTCGACTTTGGGGGTGTAGGCGAAGTCCATCGCCCCAACCTACCGGCCCGATCGAGGCGGCGGGGCGGGGGGATTCAATCGTCTCCGAACAGGGTGAAGGGTGCCTCTGGCTCGTTCCCCCTCGGCCCGGCAGGTCGGCGCCGAGCTCTCGCCGCAGTCCACCGTCGCACCTCGTCCATCATGAGGAACACGGCGAACAAGGCGGCGAAGAGGAACCCGCGGGAGAACGCAAACCACCCGCCTGCCACCGTCACCAGCGGGAACACGATGTCGGCGAGCCGCTCCCCCGCCCGCCCGAAGAGTCCCTGCATCGTCCCGAGGAAGATGTGGCCACCGTCCAGCGGTCGGATCGGGAGCCAGTTGAGGATCCCCCACAGGATGTTGACCTGCCAGAAGCTCTCCAGCGCGAAGCCGACGGCACGGGAGTCGAACACGATGAGCCCGTTGGCGAGACCGAGATAGACGAGACCTCCCAGCACGAAACCGACGGTCGAACCGGCGGCGGCGACCACCACCCGCCGCCACGGCCCGATCGGCTGGGGCGTCGACCAGCGGGTGAACCCGCCGAGCGCGTAGAGCGTCATGTCGACCTGGGCGCCGTAACGACGCGCCGTCAACGCGTGTCCGAGCTCGTGGGCGATGACCGACACGGCCACCACCACCAGCCACGCCCCCAGGAGCACCCAGTTCTCCTGCCGCTCCAACACCGTCCACTGGAAGGGGAAGATGATCGCCGCCACCAGCCAGAACGACGGCCGGATGTGGATCGGGATGCCGAAGATGGTGAACCGCACCCTCCGATCCTACGAACTCGGTCGCAGACGTTGGCGGCCCGCCCTTCGGCTGGTCATACTCGACGACCATGGACACCAGCCAACTGACCGCCGCCGTCGACCACCACTTCGAGGAGATGCGGGGCATCCTCGAGGATCTCGTTCGCATCCCCTCCGTCTCGGCCGGCGGCTACCCGGCGAGTGAGGTGCGCCGGTCGGCCGAGCACATCGCCGACCTCCTCCGCCGGGAGGGAGCCTCCGACGTCCGGCTGCTGGAGATGGAAGGCGCCCACCCGGCGGTGTACGGCGAGGTCGCCGGACCGGAGGGCGCGCCCACGGTGCTCCTCTACGCCCATCACGACGTGCAGCCGCCCGGTCCGGCCGAGGAGTGGGCCACCAGCCCGTTCGAACCGCACGAGAAGAATGGCCGGGTGTACGGCCGCGGCGTCAGCGACGACAAGTCGGGGGTCGTGATGCACCTCGCCACCTTGCGCGCCTTCGGCGGGCGTCCGCCGGCCACGATCAAGATCTTCATCGAAGGAGAAGAGGAGGTGGGCTCGGCACACCTCGGCGAGTTTCTCGCCACCCACTCCGAGCTGCTCAGGGCCGATGTGATCGTGATCGCCGACGCCGGAGTCTGGAAGGTGGGCACGCCCGGTCTGACCACGAGCCTCCGCGGGCTGGCCGCCTGCATCGTCGAGGTTCGCACTGCCCGCTCGGCAGTCCATTCCGGTCAGTTCGGCGGGGTCTTCGCCGATGCGATCACGGCACTCGCGAGGCTGCTCGCCACGCTGCACGACGACGCCGGCAACGTCGCCGTGCCCGGTCTCGTCACCCGCGACCTGGCCGAGGTCGACTTCACCGAGGAGGAACTGCGGGAGATCATGGGGACCCCGCCCGGTCTGGAGCAGATGGGAAGTGGGTCGATCGCCTCCCGCCTGTGGACCAAGCCGGCGCTGTCGGTGCTGGCGGTGGACGCTCCCCGCATCTCCGAAGCGATCAACCAACTCGTCCCGGTCGCCGCCGCCAAGGTCAGTCTTCGCATTCCGCCCGGTCAGGATGCCGACGCGGCCATGAACGCGCTCCGCTCCCATCTGCTCGACAACGCCCCGTGGGGGGCAGACGTGACCGTCACCGGCGTCGAGAAGGGCTCCGCCTTCCAACTCGCCACGTCCGGCCCGGCCACCGATGCCTGGAAGGAGGCGATGCGGGAGGTGTGGGGCACTGAGCCCGTCGAGATGGGCGCCGGCGGGTCGATCCCGTTCGTGGCGGACTTCTCACGCCTGTTCCCTGAGGCCACCATCCTCCTCACCGGCGCCGGTGACCCGACCTCCGCCTACCACGCCCCCAACGAGAGCCAGGACCTCACCGAGCTCCGCAACTCGATGCTCGCCCAGGTCCTGGCCATCAACGCGCTCGGCTGATGCGCCTGGTCGTGGCCGAGTGCACCGTCGACTACGCGGGACGGCTCAGTGCCCACCTCCCGCGGGCGCGCCGGCTGATCATGGTGAAGGCCGACGGGTGTGTGGCGATCCACGCCGACGGCGGCGCATACAAGCCGCTCAACTGGATGAATGCTCCGAACACCCTGGTGGAGCGCGACGGGGCCTGGGAGGTGACGAACCCCAAGGGTGAGCGGCTGGTGATCACCCTCCACGAGGTGGTGGCCGACACCGCGTACGAGCTCGGACTCGATCCCGGACTGCAGAAGGACGGGGTGGAGTCTCACCTGCAGGCGCTGCTGGCGGCCCGCCCGTGGATCTTGGAGGAGGGCTTGACGCTGCTGCGCCGCGAATATCCCACCGACATCGGTCCCGTTGATCTGCTGTGCAGCGATCGTGATGGAGCCACTGTGGCGGTAGAGATCAAGCGGCGGGGCGAGATCGACGGCGTCGAGCAACTCGCGCGGTACGTCGAGCGGCTGGAGCTCGATGCCCGCCTCGCCCCGGTGCGCGGGATCCTCGCCGCGCAGTCCACCACCCCGCAGGCCAGGACGCTGGGAGCGGCACGCGGGCTCGTCGTCGTCGAAGTCGACTACGACGGATTGCGCGAGATCGAGTCGGACGCCCTGACGCTGTTCTGAGGTGTTCCACGTCGTCCTCCTCGAACCGGAGATCCCGCCGAATACCGGCAATGCCATGCGACTGGCCGCCAACACGGGCTCCACGCTGCATCTGATCGAGCCGCTCGGATTCGAGATGGACGACGCGCGGCTGCGGCGGGCGGGGATGGATTACCGGGACAAGGCCACGGTTCACCGACATCCGAGCCTCGCGGCGTGGTTCGATTCCGTGCAGCCGGCCAGGGTGTTCGCCCTCGCCAAGTCGGGCGAGGTGCGCTACGACACCGTGGCTTTCGAGCCCGGTGACGCGTTCCTGTTCGGCCGCGAGTCGGTCGGACTCCCGGTGGAGGTGCTGGCCGATCCCCGTCTGGCGGGAGTCCTGCACATCCCGATGACACCAGGGCTCCGCTCGCTCAACCTCTCCAATTCGGTGGCGCTGGTCGTGTACGAGGCGTGGCGCCAGCAGGGGTTCGCGGGAGCCGAAGGCTGAATGCGACTGCGCGACCGCACAAGGTCAGGGACTTCCTAGCCTGGCGGCCGTGACCGCCGACATCGCCGCCCGCACCGTCGAGGCCACCAAGATCTACGGATCGGGCCTGACAGCGGTCACAGCTCTCGACTCGGTGACGGTCGAGTTCCACCGCGGCGAGTTCACCGCCATCATGGGTCCGTCCGGTTCGGGGAAGTCCACCCTCCTCCACTGCGTCGCCGGCCTGGATACCCTCACGTCGGGTCAGGTCTTCGTGGGGAACACCGACCTCGGACAGTTGCGTGACGCCGAGTTGACGCGGCTCCGGCGGGATCGGATGGGTTTCGTGTTCCAGGCCTTCAACCTGGTGCCCACCCTGGACGCCGGCGAGAACATCACCCTCCCAGGCGCCATCGCCGGGCGGCCGACCGACCAGCGGTGGTTCGACGAGGTCGTGCGGGTCCTGGAGCTCGGCGATCGGCTCGACCATCGTCCCTCGGAACTGTCGGGAGGACAGCAGCAGCGGGTGGCAGTTGCCCGGGCCCTCGTGGGCCGCCCGGAGATCGTCTTCGCCGACGAGCCCAGCGGCAACCTCGACACCCGCAGCGGCGCCCAGTTGCTCGGGTTTCTTCGCGCGGCGGTCGACACGATGGGCCAGACGGTGGTCATGGTCACTCACGACGCCGTCGCCGCCTCCCACGCCGACCGGGTGCTCTTCCTCAGCGACGGCCGGGTGGTCGACGGTCTCGACGGCCCCACCGTCGAGACCGTCCTGGACCGCATCAAGCTCCTCGACGCCTGATGTGGCGAGCGGCCGTCAAGGGAGCGTTGGGCCATCGGGCACGGCTCGTGATCACCGCCCTGGTGGTCGGCTGCTCGGTGGCGTTCGTGGTGGCGACGCTGGTGTTCACCGACACCCTGAGCCGGTCGTTCGAGACGCTGTTCGACGACAGCTTCGCCGGCTTCGACCTCCAAGTCCGGAGTGAGATCGACCCCGAGCTGACGTTCGCCGTCCCCGCTCCACTCGACGCCGCCCTGCTCGACGTCGTGCGGGAGGTGGAGGGGGTGCGGCAGGCGCAGGGCTCGGTGACGGGGTTCCTGCTGGCGCGGGGGCCGGACGGCGAGCCCATCGAGTCTTCCGGACCGCCCATCCTCGGGCTCACCTGGCCCGAGGTGCCTTCGATCGCCG
>CAZCRP010000175.1:0-6225 GCA_964501055.1 uncultured Acidimicrobiaceae bacterium | reverse complement strand
GAGGATGTCGTTCTGGATCGTCCCCCGCAACGCCTCGCCCTTCACACCCTGTTCCTCGGCGACGAGCTGGTACAAGAGCAGGAGGAGCGGGGCGGTGGCGTTGATCGTCATGGAGGTCGACACCTCGTCGAGCGGCAGCCCGGCCAGCAGGGTGCGCATGTCCTCGATCGAGTCGATGGCCACCCCCACCTTGCCGACCTCCCCCGCGGCCAGGGCGTGATCGGAATCGAAGCCCATCTGGGTGGGGAGGTCGAACGCCACGCTCAGTCCGGTCTGGCCGGCATCGAGCAGCCTCTTGAACCGCTCGTTCGTCTCGCGGGCGGTCCCGAATCCGGCGTACTGGCGCATCGTCCAGGGTTTGCCGCGGTACATCGTGGGGTAGGGGCCACGGGTGAAGGGGTATTCGCCTGGTGCGCCGATGCGGGCAGGGTCGACGGGACCCGTGGCGCAAACCGGGAGTTCGATGCCGCTGCTTGTGCGTTCGTCTTTGCTCACGGAGCCGATAACCTCTGTCTGGTTCGAAGGGGGCCCAACGATCGTACCGGCAACCTTTTCCGTGTCTCCCACGTTCGACACCCGACCGTCCGAGTCCTGACCCATGCCACGCAGATCTCTCATACACGACATCGAGGCGCGCGAGCGCAGCGGACGCTGGTTCCCTGCCACCGCCGGGTTGATCGTCATCGCCCTCCTCGCCTCCACCTGGGTCGGCCTGTTCGCGTTCATGGGAACCACTTCGGCCTACGGCACCTTCACCGACCTGCAGGAGAAGTACATCCCCGACACCGAGGGCCTCGAGCTCGGGTTCCCCGACTTCTCGCGGGTGTCACGGGTCTATTCGGCCGACGGGACGCTGCTCGCCGAGCTCCACGACGGACGCATCACTGAGCCGACCCGCATCGAGGACATCCCCGAGCTGGTGATCCATGCGGTGCTGGCGGCCGAGGACGGCGACTTCTACGAGCACGACGGCATCGACTTCCGGGCGATTGCGTCGGCCGCGCTCGACAACATCCTCTACGACGAGACCAGGGGCGGGTCGACCATCACCCAACAGCTGACCAAGAACCTGTTCGTGGGCGACGAAGTCACGATCGAGCGCAAGCTGGCCGAGGCGGTGGTGGCGGCCGAGCTGGAGCGTCGCTTCACCAAGGACGAGATCCTCGAGTTCTATCTCAACTCGGTGTTCTTCGGCTCCAACGCCTACGGCGTCGCCGCCGCGGCGCGGGAGTACTTCGGCAAGAGCCTCGCCCAATTGCAGGTCCACGAGGCGGCGATGATCGCCGTCCTCATCCGCAACCCCACCCTCTACAACCCCCGTCAGCGGGCCGAGCTGGTGAAGGACCGCCGGGATCGTGTGATTCGGCTGATGGAGGACCGGGAGTGGATCACGGAGGCGCAGGCCGAGTTCGCACTCGCCCAGCCCATGGTGGTCCGGGACAAGCAGGTGTTCCGTGGCCCGGCCGAACACGTCGTCGCCGAAACCAAGCGCCAGATCCTCGACCTCCGCAACACCGAGTTCGACTTCCTGGGCACGACCGCGGCGGATCGCAAGCTGGCGGTCTTCGGGTGCCCTGCCGACGCCCTCGACTGCGCCGGCGGCGGCGGTCTGCACATCGAGACGACCATCGACCTCCCGATGCAGCTCGTCGCCAACGAGATCCTCTCGAACTGGTTCCCGCTGCTGGAGTACGAAGCCAACTTCGAGGCCTGCAAGTCGAGCTTCCCGCAGGACGACGAGGCGTTCCTGGCGGTCTACGCCGAGACCGAGAGTTGCGTGCCCACCGGGGCGATCGCCACCGTCGACAACGAGAGCGGGGCGATCCTCGTCATGGCCTCCGGGCTCCCGTTCGAAGACGAGCAGTTCGACCTCGCCATCCAGGGCCGCCGCAACCCCGGTTCGAGCATGAAGCCGATCGCGCTCGTGGCCGCCCTCGAGCAGGGCATCTCGCTGCGCTCGTTCTGGCCAGGAGGACCCACGGTGGTCCTCCAGTGTGAGCACGCGTGCGCGGCGGACGGCTCGCGCGAGTGGCGGGTGAGCAACGCCGGCGGCGGCGGCGGGACGGTGACGCTCGAGGAGGCCACCTACCGGTCCATCAACACCGCCTACGCCGCGCTGTCCCTGGCGGTGGGACCCGAGAACGTCGTCGACATGGCCCGCAGGATGGGCATCACCTCCCCCGACCTGCAGGCGGTGCCGTCGATCGTGCTCGGGACGGGGGCCATCTCCCCGCTCGAAATGGCTTCGGCGTACTCGAACTTCGCCACCAACGGGCTCCATGCCGAGCCGTACCTGATCTCGCGCATCCGCAACGCCCGCGGCGAGGTCATCTACCAGCACGAGGTGGAGCGCACGCAGGTGGCGGACCCGGCGATCTTCGCCGCCGCCCGCAACCCGCTGCTGCGGGTCCCGACGTCGTCGGGGACCGCCCCCCGGGCGAACATCGGCGTCGTCCAGGGCGGGAAGACCGGGACGCACCAGAACTACACCGACGCCTTCTACGTCGGGTTCACACCGGAGTTCTCGACTGCGGTGTGGACCGGGTACCCGACCGCCCAGGTCTCGCTCGAGAATGTCACGATCAACGGCCAGTTCTACAGCCGGGTGTTCGGGGGCTCGGTCCCGGCGCCGATCTGGGCCGAGTTCATGCGCCACCTGGTCGAGGGGCGCGAGCCGACCGACTTCCCCGAGATCGACGAGCAGTTGCTGGAACAGTTCTACGAGATCCCGACCACGGTGGTCCCGTCGGTCATCGGCCTCGACAAGGACTCGGCCTTCGCGCTGGCCCGGGCGCGCAGCCTCTACCCGTGGGAAGTGCCGGTGCCGTCGCTGGAGCCGGCCGGCACGGTGCTCGGCCAGAGCGCGTTCCCCGGCAGCGAAGTGCCCGCCGGCTCGACCCTCTACATGAACGTCTCCACCGGCGTGATTCCGGTCGGGTCGGTGCCGAACACCATCGGGATGACCTACGACCAGGCGCTGGAGGTTTTCCGCCAGCTGGAACGGGACACCGGGGTGCGAGTGACCGTGGCCCGCTCCACGACCGCCGCCGCCGGCCCGGAGCAGGTGGGCAAGGTGATCTTCACCGATCCGGGCATCGGCGCCCTGCTCGAATACGGCGACCTGGTCACCCTCTACATCGGCACCTGACCGGGGAGTGCCCCGAACCCAGGGTTCAGGGATACCGTGGCGGTAGCTGGGAGCCCACAGAACGGTCGGCGCGTCCGAAACACACCTCTTGACGTTGTTCTGCGTTGCTCTATATATGTCGACCCATGGCAACGGCTTCCGGATCTCTGAGTAAATCGACCCACCCACTCGCCGCCTCGGAACCGGAAGCCGCTGTCAGACCATCGGCCATCCCTCGGCCACTGGTCAGGGTGCGGCCCCTGCCCCGTCCAGAGATCGGGTTTCATCCGTCGAGCCCGTACGTCCTCCGCTTCTGGACGCAGGCGATCGGGGCCGCACCCACCGAAGAGCTCCTGCGGCTGTGCACCGCCGGCAAGCGTCGCCGCAAGGTGCTGCGGCCGAAGTTCCTCCACGTGCTCGTCGAGTCGGGGGTGATCGAGGTGCGTGCCGGCATCATCCATGCGCCGTTCCCGGTGCCGCCCCTGCCCGACCATCTGGCCAGGCGGCTCGGCCCGTTGGAGCGGGCCATGCACGAGCGGTGGGTCACGCTGTTGCGGCGCCGGGCCCTGACCGCTGCACGCCGAGCGTCATGATCGCCACCACGACCGCCGCCGTCGCCTCCCCCAGCAGGAACCCGAGGGCGACCGTCCGGTCGATGGCGAGCGGATTCAGCACCAGCACCAGCACCGCCACCACCAGCCCGGCGGTCCAGGACGCCGCCAGCTTCCCGGTTCCCCCCGCCGCCACCAACACCTGACCCGCCACCTGGGCAGTGGACGCCGCCACCACGCCGGCGGCAGCCATCGCCGCCACCAGCCGATCCGGCTGAAACTCCGGACCGAACAGCAGCCCCACGACCTCGGGGCCGACCACATACCCGACGACACCGCCCAGCACCGCCAGCGCTCCCCCACCCACCAACACGCCGAGTGAGATGCGACGCAACCCCCCGCTGCCCTCCTCCGCCATGCGCACCAGGTACGGGAGGATCCTGCCCTGCAGCGCGTAGATGAGCGTGAGGGGACCGCGGTAGAGCGTGAAGGTCACGAAGGTGATGCTGATCAGGGTCGGACCGCCGCCCAGGGCGGCGATGCCGAGGGGCGCGCCGGCCAGCATCAGCTGGGAAGCGGCACTGCCGGCGATGTACGCCCCCAGGAACGAGCGGGCGTGGTTCCCGGTGCGAGGGCGGTCGACCGGGACGTCGAATCGCCAGAACCGGGTGCCGAGGGCGGCGAGGGGGGCGATCACCATCGCCCAGCCGAGAACCTGGGCGTTGACGATGAATCCGAGGAAGATGATCCCGGCCGCCAGGCGGACCATGGACTCCCAGAACAGGATCCAACCGACGTTCTTGAACTGGCGATGTCCGGCCAGCACGCCCTTGCCGACGAGCAGCACCGAGTAGCCCACCATCAGCAACCCGAGTTGCACAGCGAAGATCGATTCCCCGCCGAACAGCGTCTCGCGCGTCACGAGGGCGAACGCCCCGCCGACGACGGCGGCACCGGCGGTCACCGACACGATCGGCGTCAGGTTGTGGCGGAGCACCCGGCGGCCGAGACTCGCCTCCCGGGTGATGTACTGCTCGAGCGGGACGAGCACGACGGTGGCGAGGATGAAGAAGACGGTCCACAGCACCGAGATCGGGGCGAACGCCTCGGTGCCGAGCGCCCTTCCCCCGATCAGTTGGAAGAGGTAGGCGCCGACCGCTCCGACGAGGCTGCCCGCCAGCATGTGTCCCGTGCCAGGGGCGCGGAAGCCACGGTCAGGAAGCGGCTCGGTGATCATGCGCTCGCGTGTCTCCACCACGTCGACCTATCGACCGATCGCCGGCCGATCTGGAGCGGTGAAGCGTAGAGACCGGTCAGCCGGGGGCGCCGTCCAGTCTGATCATGCGCGCCAGGAACGACGCCATCTGGTCACGCAGGACGGGATTCATCGGGCTGTAGGTGGTGGCGGACGTCCCGGAGGTCACCCCTAGCTGGGCGAGTTGGTTGACGGCCCGGATCGTGTCCTCGCTCAGATCGGCCAGATCCTCGAAGCCCTGTGAGGCCCCGGTTGGCGACTCGTAGCCGGTGAGGGCGTGCAGCCGCATGAGGAACAGCGCCATCTGCCATCTGGAGACGGGTGCCGCCGGCGAGTACTCGGTGGCCGAGGTGCCCGTCGTGATCCCCATCGCAGCCAAGCTGCCGATGGCGGCCACCGTGTCGTCGGTGAGACCGGCCAGATCGGTGAACGGCGGCGCCGCGCTCGGCACGTCGACGCCGACCAGCGGCGCAGTTCTCGTCAGGAACAGGGCCATCTGCCAGCGGGTGACGGTGCCGGAGGGGTTGTACTGATTGTTGCCCACGCCGGTGGTGACCCCGACGTGCGCCACGCAGTCGATGTCGGCGGCGTGCACGCTGGAGGCCGGCACGTCGCTGAAACCGGAGCCGGGGACGTCGGCTTGGCACGGTCGCCCGCCCACCAGGCCGCCACCGTTGATCGTGAAGAAGATCGAACGCATGCCCATCGTCGACCGGAACGAGCGCCCAGTGCGCGTCAGGGTCGTCCCAACCCCTCCGAGGGTGCCTGTGATCGTCACCTGCGCCACCGACCCGGACGGTTCGTTGACGCCGGTGACGGCGACATCGGTCACCGAGTCGAGCCCGTACTTCGCGGCGATTTGGGACGCGGTGAGTGTCAGCTGCCACGAGGCATGTGGGTTGGCGGCCTGCGGCGAGATCGAGTACGGGTCGGGTCGGGCGGGCAGATAGGCCGCCGGGGGTGGACTGTGACCCAGACCGCCGACGTTGGTGTCGGAGTGACCGCCGTGGGACGAGGAGTAGTAGGCGATGATCACCGTCTGTTGCGGCGCCTCCGGATGGGTGAGAATCTGACCGGCGGTTGCCTGGATGGCCTGCACCCACGGGAGGTCCCGCGCACCGTCCTCGGCCCAATATCCGACGTAGTTCTGGTCGGCGACGGTGGAGTAGAGCTGGCACCAGCAGGCGATCTTGCGGTCGTTGCTCAGCGCGTCGCCGTTCTCCCCGGCGTCGCCCCAGCGCAGCGCCTGCCGCACGCCGTAGGTGCGCGCGGCGATGGCCTGCGCCTGGAGG
>CAZCRP010000174.1:0-6329 GCA_964501055.1 uncultured Acidimicrobiaceae bacterium | reverse complement strand
GCAGATCGGCGCCGAAGGCGCGCAGGATCCCGGTCCGCACCATGCGCGTGCCCCACAGCAGCAGGGCCACCGCACCGAGCAGTTCGATCAGGATCTGGCTACCAGTGGGGTTGATCACCCGGTGTTTCTATCAAGCGGACATCGCGCCTTCCATCGACGGATGGAGCCACCCGGCCGGGGGCTCCCGCCGATGGTGTGAAGGACTACGAGATAGGCTGGAGCATTAACGTTACCAGATCGTTAATGGTTCTCGACCAGCGGCAGACCGGGCTCGTCGGGCGTCGCGGCATGCATCGCCAGCGCCGGCATCCGGCACTGTCGCACCCCGGGGCCGCCGGGCCGGAACTGGGCGTGCGCCACCCGGTACGGCTCGCTCGCCAAAGCCTGACGCAGGAACAGATCGAGCGTGCAGGGCCAAAAATCGTAGCGCCAGATCTCGGCCGGCGCCTCGCGCCGGACCGCTCCCCACCAAGAGGCGCTGAGCACGCTTGTAGTTCCGCTTGACCAACTCCTTCATGTCCCCCACCTGGAAGAGAATCACTCCGAGGAGGACGAGGGCCCCGATGATCATCTGCCCGTCGCTGTTGGACAGTCCCAGGTAAGGGAGCACGGTGAGGATCAGCGCCAGGAGGATGGCGGCCACCATGCTCCCGACGAAGGTGGCCCTGCCGCCCGCCAGTGAGGCACCTCCCAGCACTGCGGCGGTGATGCTGGCGAGGGCGAACGTGGATCCGATCTGGGCGTTGCCGATGGGCGACCGGGCCATGACCAGGAACGAAGCGACGGCGGCCAGCCCCGAGCAGAGGAGAAGGGCCCGCACCCGGATCCAGTTCGTCCGTATCCCGCTGCGCTTCGCCGAGCGCTCGTCGAAGCCAACCGCCCGCAGCTGCAGCCCGGCACCGGAGGCATGCAGCCAGAGGTCTGCCAGGACCGCTCCGATCACCACCACGAGGAAGGCGACCGGAATGGGACCGACGGCCGTCCTGAGGAAACCGACCAGGTCAGGGGAGATGGTGCCCTGGGCGGAGGGACGCAGGTTGAGAGAGATGCCGTCGAGGATGCTCATCGTGGCCAAGGTGGCGATGATCGAAGGGATCTTGACCCCGCGGATCAAGCCGGCATTGACGAGACCGAGCCCGATCGCGCACATCACGATCACGCCTGCTCCGACGAGGATCTGGCCGGTGGTTGCTTCGACGCCGATGAGGAAGGAGGCGATCACGACCCCGAGCGTGATCATGGCGCCCACCGACAGGTCGAGATAGCCGACGAGAAGGGCGTGGGTCTGGGCGAACGCGGCCACGATCAGCGGTAGCGCCAGGATGAGGATCTGGGTGACGTTGGAGGCGCTGATGAAACCGGGGAAACGGGTGTCGGTGTACCAGGCGAGGCCGCCGACCAGCACCACCTGGAGCGCCACCGGCATCCACAACCGGACCTTGACGATCTTGCGCCAGCGGTTCTTGTCCCGCGCCTCGCGCAGCAGCTTGCGGCTGAGCTGTCTGGCTCGGTCGGCGCGCGCGGTCACGAATCGCCTGCCGCCGACGGTGCTTTGGGCATCGCCACCCCCAGCGGGGAGCGTCCGGCTTTGGAGAGCCCCGGCCCGCGGACGATGGCCTCCGTGATGCGGCGCTCGTCGAGTTCGTCCCGGGGGATCTCCTCGACGATCGTTCCCCGCGACATGATCAGCACCCTGTCACACAGGCCGGACAACTCGATGGGGTCCGAGGACTTGATCAGCATCGCCGCCCCCGCGTCGGTCCGCGTGCGGAGCGCTTCATAGATGTCGAACCTCGATCCCACGTCGACGCCTTGGGTCGGCTCGTAGGCGAGGATCACCGCCGGCTCGCGCAGGAACGTTCGGGCGACCACCACCTTCTGTTGGTTGCCGCCCGAGAGGAACTCCACCGGCTGTTCCAGGGACGGAGTGCGGACCTCCAACTCGTCGACCAAGCCGCCGACCGACTTTCGCTCGGTCCGTCGACGAAGGAGGCCGGCCACGCTGAAGCGTCGCAGGGATTGGATGGTCATATTCACCCTCACCCCCAGCACCGACATCAGCGCCGAGTGCTTGCGGTCGGCGGGGAGGAGCATGATCCCGGACCGCACCGCCTCGGTGGTGGAGATGAGGGTGAGCTCTTTTCCTTCGCACACCACCCGCCCCGCCCGGGGCGGCATCCGCCCCGACAGGCAGTCGAAGAGCTGCGGTTGGCCGTTGCCCTCGGCGCCGGCGATGCCGACGACCTCGCCGGCCTGCAGCGTGAAACTGACCGGGCCGAAGGACTGGCCCTGGAGGCCGTCGACCAGCAGGACCTCGCGCGGCTCGGGCGCCACCGGAGCCGCAGGGGGGAAAGCGGTCGCGAACGGCCTTCCGACGATGAGCTCGACCAACTGGGCTTCGGTCGTGGCCCGCGCCGCGAAGGTCCCACGGTTGCGACCGTCCCGCAGCACGGTGATCCGGTCGGCGATCTCCAGTACTTCCGGGAGGCGATGGGAGACATAGACCACCCCGATCCCGCGGCGGCGGCAGTCGACGATGGCGCGGTGCAGGGCCTCGACCTCGTCGGGGCCGAGAGCGGTGGTCGGCTCGTCGAGCAGCAGGACCCTGGGTTGGGAGACGAGAGCCTTGGCCACTTCGAACAGCTGTCGGTCGGCGAGCGTGAGGAAGCCGACCGGGGCGTCCGGGAACAGCTCGAGGTCGAGGTCGAGTTCGGCCAGCACTCTGCGGGTCCATTTCTTCCGCCGCCAGAAGGGCGGGCGTTCGTCGGCGCTCGCCGCCAGGTACAGGTTGTTCTTCACCGGCTCGGCCTGCACGAGGGAGGTGTCCTGGTACGCCATCGCCAGCCCGAGCTTCCTCGCCAGCGCGGGCGAATCGCGCCGCAGCGGCCTGCCTCCGATGCGGATGGTTCCCCGATCTGGGTCGACGAATCCGCTGGCGATCCCCAGGAGCGTCGACTTGCCCGACCCGTTCTCGCCCACCAGCGCGTGGACCTCGCCGGCGTGGCAATCGAAGCTGACGTCGGTCAGGGCCCGGACCGCCCCGAACTGACGGGACACGCCCGTCAATTCGAGGACCGGTCCTGTATCCGTCGGCTCTCCGGGGGAGTCGCCGTTGCTCATCAGCCTCCGAACATCAGCCGCAGGACCTCACCGGGGACCAGCGAAGTACCCGAGACCACCTCGTTGGGCCGGTCCGGATCACAGTCGGCGGCCGTCACCGGGCGCATCACATGCGGGACGATGACCTGGGCCGGGACGTCGGCACCGGCGAGGGCGAGCATCGCCGCAGTGACGCCCGTCCGGGACTGGAAGTTGCCCCCGGCCGAGTACCAGATGTTGTACGTCGGCTCGCCGCGTTCGACCCAGTCACAGAACAGGCTCTGCTCGTCGGTGCGCAGCGCCACCGTGAGGTTCTCCACCGGGATCCCCTCCTGGTCGTACACCTGGAGGCCGGTGAGGAGCCCGTCGGCGTACTCGTAGGCGTAGCCCCTGATGTCGGGATGGGGCACGAGCAGGCCCTCGAACACGGCCGGGATCGCCGGGTTGAACCAGAACGTGTCACCGGTCGTGCTGTCCCGGTTGGCCGGCGGGTTGACCAAGGTCAACGAGTCGCTCAACGCATCGACGGTGCAACGCTGCCAGCCGAGGCTGAGGGCGTTGCCCGGTGTCCCGCCGAGGAGCGCCACCTTGCCCTCGCCCACCCCCTCGTTGAGGATCTCGGCGAAGCTCTCGCCCAGCGCGCACAGATCTTCACCCACCACGGTCAGATAGTCCTCGCCGGGGACGAGCGCATCCTGCTGGTCGGGGAGGCCGACCCAGCCGGCCGAGAACGAGACATAGGGGATGCCGGCCGCGTTTGCTTCCCTGATCACCTCGGCCAGACCCACGCCGATGTCGGGGTAGCCGACGATGAAGTCGACGCCGCGGTTGATCAGGAACCTGATGTCGTTCACGTGGACTGCCGGGTCCTGGTCGAAGTTGGCCGCGGTGGCGACGATGGTGCCGATATCGTCGTAGGTCAGCGCTTGGAGGACGGCCTCCATCTTGCTCACCGCCCGCCAGACGTTGACGTCGTTGCCGCCGCCGTCGGCGTATCCCATCACCAGCGCTCCACCGCTGCCGGTGTCGCACTCCTGGTTCCTCCAGCATTCCATCGCCTTGTCGATGGTGGCCTGGTCGAGGTTCTGGTTCGCCCGGGCGATCGAGGCGAGGACGATGTTCCAGCTCGCCTCGTCGGACGGCTCAACCGGTCCCAGCGCTTTCGCGATCAGTGCCGGATCGGCATCGATGCTCTCTCCGTACTCGGAGATTGGCCTCCCCCCGGTCCCTGTCTCGGCAGCGGTGGTCGTCGCGGTGTCAGCGTCGCCGTCGCCACAGGCTGCCGCCACCAGGGCGAGCAGGGCGATGACGCTGATGGTCTTGAATCGTTTCACGTTCATCCTCCCGAAAGTCCTCACTCGTTCGTCTCGTTGCCGCTGCGTTTCATTGTGGATGCCTCTCTCCTTTCTCAACCCGTTCCGTTGAGAGCGTCGTCGACGGTCGGACCATCCGGGCGCCTCGGCCGTCGCCGTTCGCGGAGCATGCGCTCCACGGCCTTGATGATCCGGTCGCCTGAAACCAACATCCCCGCGATGATCACCGCCCCGAAGACCACGAACTGCCACGCCGTGGACAGACCCATGATCAACATCATGCGATTCAGGCCGGTGAGGAAAAAGGCGGCGGCGAGGGTGGAGAGGGAACTGGCGAGGCCACCCGTGAGCGATGCGCCCCCGATCACCACCGCCGCGATCGGTGCGAGCAGGTATTGATTGCCGGAGGAGACCCCCGGAGTGGTGAGCATGCCGGCCAGAAAGACACCGGCCACCGCGTAGAGCATCGAGGCAACGACATAGGCGGAGATTTGGTTCACGTTGACCCGCACCCCGACCACCTGTGACGCCACCGGGTTGGCGCCGACCACCTGGAACCTGCGGCCGACCGTGGTGTAGCGGAATCCGAGGACGAGGATGGCGGTGATGCCGACTCCCATCCAGAACACCGGACTGACACCGAGTACCCGGGAGGAGGCCCAATCAGACAGTCCGGAGGGGACCGGTCGTTGAACGGGGAACGTGCGCCCGTATCGGTTCACGACGCCGGCGACCAGTTGACCGACCGCCAGGGTCACGATGAGCGCATTCAGCCCCAGCCCACCGATCATCAGCCCATTGACGAGACCGATCAGGGCGGCGACCGCCAGCGCCACGATGACCGCCATCCCGACTCCCTCGCCGGCATGACTCCCGACTCCCACCATGATCACCGCCGCCAGTGACATGGTCCCCGGCGTGCTGAGGTCGATGCCGCCCGTCATGATCACCAGCATCTGGCCCAGGGCGGCGATGCCGAGGATGGCTCCGTAGGGAGCGATGGAGCGCAGGGCGAAGCCACCGAGCGCGGCAGGCGCCCAGATCGAGGCCACGACCACCAGGAGCAGCAGCGCCAGATAGACCGGCAGATAGCGGGAGACGACCACGAAGGACGTGAGCAGGGAAGAGGGTGCGGGGCGGGCGGTCATGAGCGTCACCTCGGCTCCCCCGCCGTGGTGAGCAAGCCCGATGCCGCTCCTACACGACGGCCCGCCGCCTCGGCGAGGCCGCGGGCCCGGTCGGTGTCGGCGGTCAGTTCTCCTTCCCGCATCAGGGCGCGGCCGGCAACGAACACCCAGTCGAGATTGGAGGTGTCCATGCCCCACACCACCGCTCCGATCGGGTCGTTCACCGGCCACACGTTGGGCCGATCTGTGCGGAGAACGACGATGTCCGCCGGCTTCCCCGGCTCGATCGTGCCCACACTGTCACCCAGACCGGCCGCCCGCGCCCCGTACACCGTCGCATAGCGGATCGTCTCCCTCGTGTTCAGCAGGTTGGGCAGGCCCGCCTTTCCGGCCAGCTTGAGGTCGAAGTAGCTCGCATGCTGGATCGAGATCACGGCTCGCATCTGGGCGAAGAGGTCGCCGGGCGCCGAGCCCTCCGTCCCCACGCCGAGGCCGGGGCGGATCTCACGGTCGATGAGTTGCTGCACCGGAGGGGAGCCGAACCCGCCCGCCATCTCCTCCGAGGGGGTGAGCACTATCTGCGCGCCGCCGGCGGCGACGGCGTCGAGGTCCGCTGCGTCGAGATGGGTGCAATGGACCAGCGTGAGGTCGGGCCCCAGCACCCCGCGGGCGCCGAGCCGGGCGATGGACCCCGGCGCGGTCTGCTCGGTGCCGGTGTGAGTGTGGATGCGGGCTCCGACATCACGCGCCAGCGCCCAGTCGGCGAGCAGGCGCTCCGCACTGTTCCCCC
>CAZCRP010000173.1:223-6343 GCA_964501055.1 uncultured Acidimicrobiaceae bacterium | reverse complement strand
GACTGGAGAACAGGCGGTCGCACCTCGTGATTAGGATCGCGTTCGGGGAGAACCTGTGCAGATCGTCGGTCTCGTCCGGCCAACCGAGCGTGGAGAACGGGAAGAGTGCGGACGAGAACCACGTGTCGAGCACGTCCTCGTCCTGGGTGAGGTTCGTCTCGCCGCAGGTGCCGCATTCGCTGGGATCGGTTCGGGTGACAGTGATGTGGCCGTTCGGGCAGTACCAGGCGGGTATGCGGTGCCCCCACCAGATCTGACGGCTGATCGTCCAGTCGCGCAGGTTCTCCATCCAGTGGAAGTAGGTGTTCTCCCACCGCTTCGGCACGAAGGTGGTGGCACCGTCTCTGACCGCCTCGATCGCCGGCCGTGCCATTTCGGTCGCGGCCACGAACCACTGGTCGGACAGGTACGGCTCCACCACCTCTTCGCAGCGGTAGCAGCGGCCGACAGAGTGACGGTGTTCTTCGACCTTCACCAGAAAGCCCTCCGCTTCGAGAGCCGCGGTCACCGCGGCACGGGCCTCGAACCGGTCCAGACCTCGGAATCGCCCCCCGTTTTCGTTGACCTTTCCTTTCGTGTCGAGCACCACCACCGACTCCAGGCCGTGGCGCATGCCGACCTCGAAGTCGTTGGCATCGTGGGCGGGGGTCACCTTGACCGCACCCGATCCGAACTCGGGATCGGCCCACGCATCGGCGACGACCGGAATCTCCCGACCGACGAGCGGCAGCGTGACCGTCTTGCCGATCATGGCCTGGTAGCGCTCGTCGTCGGGATGGACCGCCACCCCGGTGTCGCCGAGCATCGTCTCCGGACGGGTGGTCGCCACGACGATCTGACCCGAACCGTCCGTGAGCGGGTAGCGGATGTGGGTGAGGGTCCCGATCTCGTCGGTGTGTTCGACCTCGATGTCCGACAGGGCGGTCCCACAACGCGGACACCAGTTGATGATCCTGTTCCCGCGATAGATCAAGCCCTCTTCGTAGAGCGTCACGAACACTTCCCGCACCGCCCGGGACAGGCCCTCGTCCATCGTGAAGCGCTCCCTCGTCCAATCACAGGACGATCCCATGCGCCTGATCTGGCGGGTGATGCGCTCGCCGTACCTGCGCTTCCACTCCCAGACCTGTTCGACGAAGGCCTCCCGCCCGAGATCGTGGCGGCTGAGTCCCTCGTCCGCCAGCTCGCGTTCCAGCACGTTCTGGGTGGCGATCCCGGCGTGGTCGGTGCCAGGCAGCCACAGGGCGGCGTAGCCCTGCATGCGCTTGCGGCGGATGACCACATCGTGGATCGTGTGATTGAGTCCGTGTCCCATGTGCAGCGAGCCGGTGATGTTGGGGGGCGGGATGACAACGGCGAACGGCTCACCCGCCGGCCGGTACTCGGGGCGGAAGATGCCGGCGGCCTCCCACCGGTCGTACCAGTGGCGTTCGACCTCGGCAGGTTCGTAGGTCGGATGCAGCGAACTCACGGGAAGGATCGACTCCAGGAAAGGCGGAAGGCCCCGGGAGGATACCCGGGGCCTTCCGTTCCCTGAGCGGGCGTTTGCAGCTCAGCGGGAACTCAGTCGCTCGACCATCCACCGCTGTCGGTGGAGGCAGCGTCGTCTCGACGTCGCGCCGCGGACAGCATCACCGCGCCGATCGCCAGGACGAGGAGGGCAACGAGCAGTGCCTTCCCTGTCTCGAAGCCGGTGAACGGCAAGGTGTCCGCCTCGACCTCGGCCACGGTCGTGGTGATGGTCGTGCCGAGGACGCTGGCGTCCGTCGTGGTGGCCGGTGCCGTCACGACGGTCGTCTCGGGCGCGGCGGTGATCGTCGTGCCCAGGACCGCGCCGTCATCCTCCCCCGCCGGCGGCGTGGTTTCCCCGGTGGGAGGACTGATCACCCCGGTGGTGGACGAACTCGTGGCCGGAGGCGTGTACACGTTGGTGAACGTGCATGTGACCGTCGCGCCCTCGGTGAGGGTCACGTCGGCGATGACAGCCGTGTCCGACGTCTCCTCGTTGGAGCAGTCGACCGATACCGAAGTCCATTCGCTGGCGAGTGCAGTCGTATCCTCGGTGATCGAGGCCACCTGCACGGTTGCGCCCGCCCCCACCTCGTAGGTGAACAGCGTCGATGACTCACCATCGGCCAGCAGGACCGCCTCGTGCCCGTCGACGGTGATCGCGAAGTCCTGGTCAGGCGTCTCCGCGCCTGCCGGCGCCTCGACGACCTTGCGCACGATAAGGCCTGCGCTCCCCGCCTGGGGCGCCTCGAGGTCGTAACAGAAGGTGATGTGGCTGACACCATCCCCCGGGCCGTCAGGCGTGGTGAGATTGGTGTCCCCGGTCGCCTCCAACGGCGGGTCGTATCGATAGAAGTGGTTGCCGGCGATCCCGCTCTTGACGAGGACACCGTCGACTCCGATGTCCGACGACCAATCGAAGGCGGTGTGATCCACCGTGGCCGAGATCGTCACGGTGAGCTCGCCGTCACTACTCGTGTGGGTGCCATCGACGATCTTGTCACCGTGGATCTCGACTTTCAGCGCCAGCCACGTCTGGCCTGGGCCTTGCAGGTCGCCACAGGTCGGATTTCCGAACTCGAGCACTTCGGGTTCCACGCTGGCCGCATTCGCAGTCGGTGCATACAACGCAGCGTGGATCAGGTAGAACAGGAGCATGAGGGCTGTGACGCCCGCCATCCTCCGCTGAGTCATCGCGGGCATGTGATTCCTCTCCGGCGGTGGCCCTCGAACATCCTCATTGGGGCGGCCCCGCACTAGTCGTACCCGCGGATGTACCCCACCTGGCGTGCGGTCAACCACGTTGCGTGAACTTGACCTCACCTCGCACAGCAGAAGGCCCCGGGCGTGAACCCGGGGCCTTCGTTCCCCTGAGCGGGCGTTTTCAGCTCATGGGAATCTCAGAGGCTCGACCACTGACCGGTGTCGGTGGCGAGCACTTCCTCCTCGTCGCGACCACGCACTGCGAACAGCAGCAGCCCACCGGCGGTGAGTGCCAGCAGCGCCAGCATCATGGTGTCGCCGGTCTCGAAGCCCGTGAAGGGCAAGGTCTCGGCGGCGACCTCGGGCACGACCGTCTCGGGCACGATCGTGGTGCCGAGCACTTCGGCCGTTTCGTTGACGAACGTGCACGTGACCGAGTCACCCTGGCCGAGGTTGATCGTCGCGGTTCCGCTCGATCCGTCGGCTGCGACCACCGCCGAGGCGCTTGTCGCAGGCACGCAGGTCAGCGAGACCAGCGCCCATCCCTCTCCGACTTCCTCCGTCACCACATAGGTGCCGGCTGCGAGACCCGAGAAGGTCCTCGACTCGCCGTCCCCGAGCACGAACCGCTCGCCGTCGAAGAAGAACACGAACACCTCACCGTTGGCATCCGCAGCCACTTTCTGCACCACGACCGAGCCCGGAGGCGGCGGCGGTGGCGGCGGCGGCGGCGGAGGTGTCGTGGTAGTAGTGGTCGTCGGCTGCGTCGTGGTAGTAGTGGTCGTCGGCTGCGTCGTGGTAGTCGTCGTCGGCTCCGTCGTCGTAGTGGTCGTCGGCTCCGTCGTCGTAGTGGTCGTCGGCTCCGTCGTCGTAGTCGTCGTCGGCTCCGTCGTCGTAGTCGTGGTGGGCGGGGTGTCGAACACACAGAACGTGATGTGCGAGATCGCCTGCTGGTCCTGGGCGCCGATATCACTGTCACTCGTGGCGCCATCAGGCGTGTAGTCGTACAACCACCCACCCGCGCCAGCCTTCACGAACACCGCCGCGATCAGCAGCCCATCGGTACTCCAACTGAACGTATGGCTCTCGCCACTCCCATTGAGACCCGTCACTGTGATCGCACCACCCGCCACCGGGTATGTGCCGTTCTTCAGCGACGCGTCCTCGAGCCGCAGCACCTCCGACGTGTCCGCCACCGCTTCACAGTTCGGATTCCCGGCTAGGAACTGCGGCGTCACATGGTCGGCCTGCGCGCTCGGCGCCCACAGCGCCACCTGCAACAGATACAACAGAATCATCAAGGCGGTGGCCCCCGCCACGCGCCGCTGTGCCAATGCACTCATCTCGGATATACCTCCCCTGGCTATTGCCCGCTTGGTAGGGGAGGGCCGGTCTCACCACTAGCTCACCACGATCCATAGGTGACCGCATTCGGATCGCGGATCAACGCCTCCCTGTGCCCTTCAAACCACCCTTCGTGGTCTACATCACTCTGTGTAGTTGGAGTCCAGCCGCCCGCCATGGCCATCCCAAACCATGCCTAAGTGACTAGTACTGGGCCGACTTTGCTACTGGCTCGACTCCGTCGCCTGCCCAGTACCCGCACTTCCGCCCGTTCAAACAGAACTCCGCAGTGAGGCCGGGAGCGCCCCTGGGGATCGATCCCCCGGGGCCTCTCGCCACCATCCGATCAGAGCGGACTCCAACCACCGACATCGGTGGACGTCCCGGCTTCGCCGTCCCGACGTGCGACCGCGAACAGCATCAGTGCGCCGGCCACCAGAGCCAGCAGGCCGATCTTCAGACTGTCCCCGGCCCCGAACCCCGTGAACGGCAGCGTCTCGGCCGACACTTCGGGAATCGTCGTGATCGTCGTCCCGAGCACCTCCGGCTCCTCGTCGAACGGAACCGTCGTCTCCGGCGGCGGGGGCGGAGGCGGTGGGGGCGGCGGGGGCGGAGTCGTGGTGGTGGTGGTCGTAGTCGTCTCCCCGGGAATCGACGTGGTGGTCGTCGTCGTAGTCGTCGTCGTCGAAGTCGTAGTCGTGGTGGTGGTAGTCGTGGTGGGCGGGGTGTCGAACACACAGAACGTGATGTGCGAGATCGCCTGCTGGTCCTGGGCGCCGATATCACTGTCACTCGTGGCGCCATCAGGCGTGTAGTCGTACAACCACCCACCCGCGCCAGCCTTCACGAACACCGCCGCGATCAGCAGCCCATCGGTACTCCAACTGAACGTATGGCTCTCGCCACTCCCATTGAGACCCGTCACTGTGATCGCACCACCCGCCACCGGGTATGTGCCGTTCTTCAGCGACGCGTCCTCGAGCCGCAGCACCTCCGACGTGTCCGCCACCGCTTCACAGTTCGGATTCCCGGCTAGGAACTGCGGCGTCACATGGTCGGCCTGCGCGCTCGGCGCCCACAGCGCCACCTGCAACAGATACAACAGAATCATCAAGGCGGTGGCCCCCGCCACGCGCCGCTGTGCCAATGCACTCATCTCGGATATACCTCCCCTGGCTATTGCCCGCTTGGTAGGGGAGGGCCGGTCTCACCACTAGCTCACCACGATCCATAGGTGACCGCATTCGGATCGCGGATCAACGCCTCCCTGTGCCCTTCAAACCACGCTCGTGGCCCTTCTCTCTCAGTGTCTGCAGTCGCAACGGCGCACCGGTCCGACCGGTCCGAAGCAGAGCGACACTAGACACGCAGGGCACGCCCGCCGCGTCTCGCGCCGATTTCTCCGCCTCGGCTTGGCCGATGTTGGACAGGACCACCGCAGTCCGCAATGGGCCGGCTGGCCCACTCACGGCGTGCGTTCGCCTTAGGCGGAGCGCTCTTGCGGCTCGTCCTCGACGGGCCGGGGGACCAGGGTCGGGTTGATGCGGGACATCACGACGTCGTCGTCGACGACGACCCGCGCGACGTCGTCCTGGGAGGGGATGTCGAACATGGTGTTCAGGAGCACTTCTTCGAGGATCGCCCGCAGGCCGCGGGCGCCGGTCCCCCGCTTGATCGCCTGGTCGGCGACGGCGTCCAGCGCGCTATCGGTGAACACGAGTTCCACGCCGTCCATCTCCAGCATCCGGGCGTATTGACGGGTGAGGGCATTGCGCGGCTCGGTCAGGATCTGCTTGAGCGCGTCACGGTCGAGATCCTCCACCGTCGTCAGCACTGGCAGCCGGCCGATGAACTCCGGGATCAAGCCGTACTTCATGAGATCCTCGGGCATCACCTGGGACAACAACTCGGAGACACCGGTCTCCTTGCGGGAGCGGACATCGGCCGCGAACCCGACCTGCTTCGAGCCGATCCGCTGGGCGATGATGTCCTCCATTCCGGCGAACGCCCCGCCGCAGATGAAAAGCACGTTGGCCGTGTCGATCTGGATGAACTCCTGGTGGG
>CAZCRP010000173.1:0-213 GCA_964501055.1 uncultured Acidimicrobiaceae bacterium | reverse complement strand
AGGCACCGAGGCCACGGTTCCCTCGAGGATCTTCAGGAGCGCCTGTTGCACGCCCTCACCCGACACGTCGCGGGTGATCGACGGGTTCTCCGCTTTGCGCGCCACCTTGTCGATCTCGTCGATGTAGACGATTCCCTGCTCCGCCCGCTTCACGTCGTAGTCGGCTGCTTGGATCAGCTTGAGGAGGATGTTCTCCACGTCCTCGCCCACATA
>CAZCRP010000172.1:0-6358 GCA_964501055.1 uncultured Acidimicrobiaceae bacterium | reverse complement strand
TCGGAAGAGCACACGTCTGACTGGAGTTCAGACGTGTGCTCTTCCGATCTCCAGCCGATCTCCATGCTGCTGCCCGAGGTGGTGGGCTTTCGCCTGACCGGACGCCTGTCCGAGGGTGCGACCGCCACCGACCTCGTCCTCCGCGTCACGCAAATGCTCCGCGAGCACGGCGTCGTGGGGAAGTTCGTCGAGTTCCACGGTCCCGGCCTGGACGACATGCCCATCGCGAATCGGGCGACGATCGCCAACATGGCTCCCGAATACGGGGCCACCGTCGGGTTCTTCCCGGTCGACGACCAGACGCTCCGGTACCTGCGACTCACCGGTCGCTCCGAGGACCTCGTCGAGGCCATCGAGCTCTACTACCGCCAGCAAGGACTGTGGCGCGACGACTCACGACAGATCACGTATTCGTCCGGACTCGAGCTCGACATGTCCACCGTCGAGACCTCGCTGGCAGGCCCGAAGCGTCCCCAGGACCGCATCGCGTTGTCGGCCATGAAGGACCAGTGGCAGAGCGACCTGGCAAACCTGTTCGGCAAGTCGTCGGGCGCTCCGACGGGAACCGCCGAGGCGATGATGGACGAAGGAGGTCCGACCGACGGACCCTCCCAGGCGATCACGAGGGTGGAGGTCGGATACGACGGCCGGCAGTTCGAGTTGGAGGACGGCCACGTCGTCATCGCCGCCATCACCTCCTGCACCAACACCTCCAACCCCGACGTCATGGTCGGGGCGGGACTCGTCGCCCGCAACGCCCGCCGGCGCGGCCTCAACCGTCAGCCGTGGGTCAAGACCTCGCTGGCACCGGGATCGAAGGTGGTGACGGAGTACCTGTCGGCGTCCGGGCTGCTGGAGGATCTGGAGGCCACCGGGTTCTACAACGTCGGCTATGGCTGCACCACGTGCATCGGCAACTCCTGTCCGCTGCCGGACGAGATCTCCGCCGCCGTCAACGCCCACGATCTGGTGGCGACCTCGGTGCTCTCGGGCAACCGCAACTTCGAAGGCAGGATCTCGCCGGATGTGAGGGCGAACTACCTCGCTTCTCCTCCGCTCGTCGTGGCGTACGCCCTCAAGGGGACCGTCGACTGGGACCCGGAGTCAGAACCGATCGGGACCGACCCGGAGGGCGACGAGGTCTTCCTCGCCGACCTGTGGCCGAGCCAGTCTGAGATCGACGCCGTCGTGGGCGAGTACGTCACCAAGACCCAGTTCCTGGAGCGGTATGCCGACGTGTTCACGGGGGCGGAGGAATGGCAGTCGATCGAAACCAGTGGCGGCGCGCTGTATGAGTGGAACCTTGATTCCACCTACGTCCAAGAGCCCCCGTTCTTCCTCGATCTCGAACCGGAGGTCACGCCGATCAGCCCGATCGAAGGGGCCAGGGTGCTCGCCAAGCTCGGCGACTCGGTGACGACGGACCACATCTCGCCCGCCGGAGCCATCAAGCCCGACTCCCCTGCCGGCCAGTACCTGATTTCGCAGGGAGTCCAGCCTCCCATGTTCAACTCCTACGGGTCACGGCGCGGCAACGACCGCGTGATGACCCGCGGCACCTTCGCCAACATCAGAGTGCGGAACCAACTCGCACCCGGCACCGAGGGCGGCTTCACCACCGACTGGACGGACGGCACCGTGAAGCCGATCTACGACGCGGCGATGAATGCCCGCGCCGCCGGGATCCCCCTGATCGTCCTGGCCGGCGCCGACTACGGAATGGGTTCGTCCCGGGACTGGGCGGCCAAGGGCACCTTCCTGCTCGGCGCTCGCGCTGTCATCGCGGCCAGCTTCGAGCGAATCCATCGTTCGAACCTGGTGATGATGGGCGTGCTCCCACTCGAGTTCGCCGACGGTGCCGATGCCGACACGCTCGGGTTGGACGGCTCGGAGTCCTACCGGATCGACGTGGACGACTCGCTCACGCCCCGCCAGCGAGTGAAGGTGACGGCCACTGCGGCCGATGGTTCGACAATCGTCTTCGACGCGATCGCACGGGTCGACACCCCGATCGAAGTGGTGTATCTCCGCCATGGCGGCATCCTCCACTACGTCCTACGGGAGATGGCCCGCCTCTGACGAATCGGTCTCGGCCACCTCTCCGTCATCCTCGACGTCATCGGCTGTGACGGGGTGGGCGCGGATGGCGTCGAAGATCTCGTCGCGGAAGAACTTGAACGTCCTGCCGCCCGGCAGCTTGTAGGCCGGAAGGCGACCTTCCCTTGCGTACTTGCGCACCATCTGCACGTTCATCCCGAGCAGGTCGGCCACCTGGGCGGCATCGAGGATGGGAGGCAGGTCATCGTATTCCGTCATCCCGTCCCTCCTCGTGTGTTTTCGCTGTCTGACGTTGCAGGAGGATAGCCGCCAGGCGAAGCGGGGCCAGGCCTCTAGTCTGACGACATGAACGAACCGAAACGGCCGGACTCGGTCGAGATCCCCGACGAGCAACCCGAGCCGCCGCAGGAGATGGTCACCGAACCGGCCAAGATCATCCGCATCGCGTCGATGACCCGTGCCCTGCTCGAAGAGGCGCGGTCGGCAGGTCTGGACGAGGGCGGCCGTCGCAAGCTCATGGACATCCACGACAAGTCGCTGGCGGAGTTGCGCGAGGTGCTCTCGTCGGACCTCCTCGAGGAGTTCAACGAGGTGTTCGAGCCGGTCCGGGCAGACGACCCGCCATCGGAGTCCGTGCTCCGCATCGCCCAGGCGCAGCTCATCGGATGGCTCGAGGGACTGTTCCACGGCATCCAGGCGTCACTGGCCAGTCAGCAGATGCTCGCCCAGCAGCAGCTCGCCCAGATGCAGCAGCGGCGGCTGCAACCCCGGACGCAAGACTCCGAGCCCGCCGAACAGACCGGGCTCTACCTCTGAGCGATCACGTCTCCTGCTCCGGCTCCTCGGGCAGCACGAGGATCTCGGCCGTCGGCTCGTCGGCTCCTGCGTTGAGCCTGGCGATCATGCGCTCCCGCGACGCCGTGGTCCCGAACGCAGTCACGACGTCGTTGGCCACCAGGACCGTCGAGCCACCCGGCACCAGCACCTCCGTCCCCCGTCGCACGGAGACCAGGGTCGAGCCCTCCGGCCACTGGACGGTGCGGACCGCTGCCCCGTCCGCCACGGACCCGGCCGGGATGCGGAAGTCGTAGTAGCCGGCATTGGGGTGGATGCGCTGGCGCAGCCGGTCACGCTCGAGCGCGTGGTCCGTCTCGCTGCCCAGTGCCTGGTGATACGCCTTGATGGCATCCTCGCGCCGGAAGAGCGCCACGAGCTCGCCGGAGTCGCCCTCGGCCACCACCGGCAGCCGCCCCACCCCGAGCACGGCCAGGCGGACCAGCGCCTGGGACACCGGCGTCATCGGACCGACGGTCACCGGAGACGGTGTCATCGCATCAGCCACGGTGCGGTCGGCGGAGGGCCCGCCGGCGCGGGACACGTCGGTCACGGTGATGACACCGACCAGCCCGTGGTGAGGGTCGACCACCGGCAGGCCGTGGTAGCGGTGGGCATCCATCAAGCGCGTGACCTCGGCCAGCGTCATGGAGGGTGCCGCCAGGGCGGGAGGCATCGACGCCACCGAGCCGACCGTGATCGTGTCCAGCAGATCCACCTCGCCGGTCCTCCGCATGGTGATGCCGCGCCGTCGCAGCGGCATCGTGTAGGCGCTCTCGGGATGGACCCGGTCGGCGACGAAGGTGGCGAACGTCGCCGACAGCATGAGTGGGAGGATGAGCTGGTAGTCCCGTGCGCCGGTGACCTCGAACACGATGATGATCGCCGTGAGCGGGGCGCGGGCGACCGCGGCGAAGACCGTGGCCATGCCGACCACTGCGAACGCCCCCGGCCTGATCGTGGTAGCGGTCCAGAAGCGGCCGACGAACTGGGCGTAGGCGGCCCCGAGCGTCGCCCCGATGAAGAGCGAGGGCATGAAGGCTCCGCCGGAGCCCCCGGCGCCGCTCGTGAGGCCGGTGGCGACGATCTTCCCCAGGCACAACACGACCAGGACCGACATCGCGATCGTGCCGACGCCCATGCCCTCTCCGAACGCCTGCAGTTCCAACAAGTCGCTCACGAACCGCTGACCGGTCCCGAGCAGCCGCGGTTCGAACATGCCGATCAGGCCCACCGTCAAACCGAGCGCCAGCGGTCGGAGCCACTCGGGTCGGGCGCGGGCATGCGAGACCCGCTCCACCGTGTCGAGCAGCCGGAGGAACAGATAGGCCGCGCCCACCGCCAGCACCGCCAGACCGGCGTAGAGGATCAACTCCGAGGGTCCACCCAGCCGGTATGTGGCACCCTGCAGGATCTCACTCTCGGGCACGAGCGAGCGGAACGTGACCGCAGCTGCGATGGAGGCGAGCACCACGGATGACATGTGACGAACCGCGAACGAACCGAGGATGACCTCCAGTCCGAAGAGCATGCCGGCGATGGGAGCGTTGAAGGAAGCTCCGATCCCGGCCGCCGCCCCTGCTGCAACGAGGCTCCGGATGTAGTCCTCTCCCAGCCCGAAGCGGCGTGAGACCGAAGAGCCGATGGCGCCGCCGATCTGCACCATGGGGCCTTCCCGGCCCGCCGAGCCGCCACCGCCGAGGGTGAGGGCGGTGGCGAGGATCTTGAGCGGCACCGACTTGGTCGACAGGTACCCGGCGGAGACCGCCAGCGAGGCGGTGACTTCGGGCACGCCGTCCCCCGCCACCTCCGGCGCGAAGCGGCGCGCCAGCCACCAGGCGGCGAGAATCCCCAGCGGAACCGACACCAAGACGAACCAGGAGGCCCCGCCCGCCACGTTGTCTCCCGCGAAGTGGAAGAACTGCTCCACCGCCTCCAGAACCCAGATGAGGAGGGCGGCCGCGCCTCCCACGACCACCCCGACGAGCAGGCTGATGACGAGAAAGCCGGTGTCGGCCCGTTGGCGGATGAGGACGAGGAGTCGCTCGATCACTTCCTGACCGTCTTCATCCTGGCTGCTGTGAGGTCGACCTGGCTGGTGGACTCGGTCGTCACCAACGCCTGTGGGTTGAGTCTCGCGATCTCCCGATAGACGTCCTTGAGGCGGCGCCGCGGCACGACGACGAGGCTCACCCTGACGTCGTCGCCCGATTGGTCACCGACCAGCACCGTCACCTGGTACCCCATCTCGCGCAGCCCTTCGGCTGCCCGCGGACTGGACGACGGGGCGACGATCCGCACGAGGGCCGTGCCGACAGCCATCCACCGCTCCATGGTCACGCCCAGCGCGGTCCCGGCGCCATAACCGGCGGCGAACGCAGCCATCCGCCAGATGTCGTCGAGGCCACCGAGCACCCTGGCTGCCGCGAGCAGCCACACGAAGGACTCGACCGCTCCCAGCACCGCCGCTCGCCCGCGACTTCCACGTCCGAGCAGCACGATGCGGACCGTCCCGATCGAGACGTCGACGAGACGGAGGGTGAAGATGAAGAGCAGATCGAGGATCGGTTCCATCCCGCCGAGGATACGACCGCCCCGCCACCGAATCGGATACCGTGGCGACGATGAACCTGCACGCCGACCTCGAACCGGTGGCGTTCCTCATCGGCACCTGGTCAGGGGTCGGCGAAGGCGCCTATCCCACGATCGAGCCGTTCGGATACCGGGAGGAGATCTCGTTCACGCCTGGTCCGGCCAAGCCGTTCCTGGCCTACGTCCAACGCACATGGCGCAGCCAGGGACCGGAGCCGCTCCATGCCGAGATGGGCTATCTCCGCGGGTTCGGCACGCGCCAAGTGGAGTTCGTGATCTCCCAGCCGACGGGAATCGCCGAGGTGCTGTCCGGCTCGATCGACGGGACCTCGATCGAACTGACCGGGGTCGTCGCGAGCACCGCCACGGCCAAGAGCGTCACCGCCACCCGCCGCTCCATCCGGGTCGTGGGCGACACGCTCACCTACCGGTTGGCCATGGCCGCCATGGGCCAACCGCTGCAGCACCACTTGGAGGCGACGCTCACACGAGTCGCCGATTGACGAGATCCTCGGCCCCTGGGCGGGCGACGTAGGGACAGTGGCGACAGCCGGTCTCGCAGCAATGCCCGCGATCCCACAAGTACTGCGCCGAGAACACGAGCAGCCCGCTCACCGGATCGCGGTAGCCGAAGATGTCGAGTTCGATCGCCCGCTCGTGGGCGGCCATCACGAGGTCGAACAGGGGATGATCCGGCGGGAACCGGCCGGGCGCAGGCAGCCGTCGCTCGGGGGGAAGGGGCGCCTTCTTGGCCACGTTGCAGAAGGAACAGAGCCGGGTGCAGGCCTTCCCGAGGATAAGAAACGTGGCCTGCCGCTGCCGGAAGCATTCGGAGATATTGGAGAGGAAACTGAAATACTGGAATAAAATAAGG
>CAZCRP010000171.1:0-6400 GCA_964501055.1 uncultured Acidimicrobiaceae bacterium | reverse complement strand
CCAGCCCGGCGCGCGACAGCCGATCCGCCGCGGCGGGGCTCGCGAACTGCCACCACCACACGATGGCGCCGACCACCGTCCAGACCAGGGCGCTCAGCACGGCGTCGAATCGTCCCGACGTCGCCACGACTCCGTCATCGAAGACGACGTCGAACAGGCTCGCGACGACCGCCACTGCGCCGCCGGCGGCGGTGACGAGACCGACTGCTGCGCCGATCGCGCGGGGGAGACCGGGCAGCATCGGGACGGGGCGGCGGGCGCCGACCCACTCGTGGAAGAGCCACGCGCCCAGCCACGCGAGCCCGAAGGCGAGGGAGTTGCGGGCTCCGGAGTCGAAATCGTGGAGCTGGAGTCCGTTGCCCAGCGCGACCACCGTGCCGATGGAGAACGTCGCGGTGGCGACCGCCTGATGGAGCAGCCAGACGATGCTTCGCCCGTCGGGACCTGCCAGCTTCTGGAGTTGGTACCGCCACAGCAGGAACGCGGCCGGGCCACCGACGCTGACCATGGCGAGGGCGCCGGCCACGTCGCTCGACCCGGTCCGGGCGAGCCCCCCGACCGAGTCGAAGACGATGCTGGCGAGCAGGTAGACACCGACGGTGAACACGATCGTCATTCCGAAGGTGAGGCCACCGACCACCAGCCGCCGGATGAACCCGTCCGGCGGCTCGTCGTGGTTGCGCTTGGCCAAGCCGGCGATGCCGGCGATGACCGCCGCCAACAGCGCCAGGGGGATGAGAGCGCCGAATACGATCACTTGGTCACCTCACAGTAGAAATAGGGCCACGACCGCTCCAGCACCTTCCACCCGTCGGCGGTCAGTTCGAGTTCGATCTGTGCGCGTTCCTGCCAGTTGTAGCCGCCGAAGAGCGGGCTTCCGCTGGAGTGGTTGAGTTCGATCTCGACCACTGCCGTGTCTCCCTCGACGGAACTGTCGACCAGGCGGGCACGCACGCTCTGATTGCCGTAGTAGTGCGGGCCGACCTGGCAGTCCTCCTCCAGGAGGAGGTCGTGGACGGTCCGGTTGTCGTCGTCCAGCACCGCCTGCACATAGCGCTGGGCGGTGCCCTCGGGCGTGCTCGGGTCGAGCGTGGCGGGCTCGGAGCGGGTCAGCGCGACCACCGCGGCACCCACCACGATCACCGCGACCACCGCCGCCCCGATGAGAAGGACCCGATCGGGTCCACGTGTGTTGTTCATGTCGACACGATGCGCGTTCCGTCGCCCCCGCGCCATCCGGGAACACCCTGATCCGTCACCGCCGGGGGTGAGCGGGAGGAAATGCCGGCGGTGGCGCGAGCCACAGGGCGTAGCATCGCTGGTTCGTGGCCGATGTTCCCCGCTTGCGGACGCTGGCGGCCGATGGCGCCCGGCTCATCGGCAGGTTTATTCGCGCCCACCCGGTTGCCTTCGGGATCGCGGTGTTCGGATCGTTCAACTTCGCCGCCGCCATCGTGGTGTCTGCGGTGGTGGTCGGGCGCATCACCGACGACGTGATCGTGCCGGTGCTCGACGGCGGTGAGCCGATCGACGGCCGGCTGCGGGGGGCGGTCATCGCGCTGGCGCTCATCGCGGTCTGGAAGGCGACCGGCATCGTGATCCGCCGCTCCGGTGCGACCTGGATGCAGGGCCGGACCCAGGCCGACCTGCGGATGCGCCTCGTCGAGCACCTGCTGGGACTCGAGCTGTCGTGGATCCGCCGCCAGTCGACCGGCGATCTGCTCGCCGTCAGCGACTCCGACGCGGGACAGTCCACGTATGTCCTCGGGCCGTTCCCTTTCGCCTCGGGCGCGGTCATGCTGCTTATCGGGTCGATTGTGATCGTCTTCGTCCTCGACCCGATCCTCGGTGTGATCACCGCCATCGGTCTGCTCGCCAAGGTCGTTGTCGACATCGCCGGCGCCTGGCGCACGTTCGCCGGGTTCGAGTCCGTGCAACTGCGCAGAGGAGAGACGAGCGGCGTGGCGCACGAGTCGATCGACGGTGCGCTCACGGTCAAGGCCCTGGGTCGGGAAGACCACGAGGTGCAGCGGTTCACGGGGGTGTCCCTCCGGCTGCGCGACGAGCTCGTCGCCATCGCCCGCAAGTTCACCCTCTACGACGCCGTCCAGGATGCGCTGCCGGCGCTGACCACGGTGATCGTGCTCGTGGTCGGCGCCTCGCGGATCGACGTCGGTGCGATGACCGCCGGTGAGCTGGCGACCATCGCCTATCTGCTGTCGCTGATCGCGTTCCCGCTTCGTCTGATCGGCTTCGTGCTGTGGGAGGTGTCAGGCAGTCTCGCCGCATACCGCCGGGTCGAGAAGGTGCTGGACGTCGATGACAGCGTGCGCTACGGCGACTTGGCCCCGACCGCCGGCACAGGCGCGGCCGGGTTGGCCTCGGACGGCTCGATCAGCTTCGGCTTCGACGAGGAGGTCGTGCTCTCCGACATCGACATCGACATCCGTCCGGGTGAGACGGTGGCGGTGGTGGGACCCACCGGCTCCGGCAAGTCGACCCTCGTGACGCTGTTCGCCCGCCTGTGGGATCCGACAGTGGGATCGATCCGCCTGGACGGACGCGACTTGCGTGACTTCGCCCGTTCCGCATTGGCGGGCGAGGTGGCGTTCGTCGGACAGGACGTGTTCCTGTTCGACGACACCGTGCGCGGCAACATCTCGTTCGGAGTCGACGTGTCAGAGGCGGACGTGGTCGAGGCCGCCAAGGTCGCCGCCGCCCATGACTTCATCTGCGAACTCCCCGACGGATATGAGACGCGTCTGGGTGAGCGAGGCACCTCCCTCTCCGGAGGGCAACGACAGCGCATCGCGTTGGCGCGTGCCCTGGTCCGCCATCCGCGCCTGCTGATCCTGGACGATGCGACATCCGCAGTCGACCCGTCGATCGAGACGCGCATCCTGCTCCGGCTGAAGGAGTCGGCCATCCCCTCGACGGTGGTGCTGGTGGCGTACCGGCGCTCGTCGATCGCGCTGGCAGACCGGGTCGTGTACCTCGAGGACGGCCGCGTGCTCGGCCAGGGCACCCACGACGAACTGATGGGGTCGGTGCCCGGCTACGCCAGGCTGATCCAGGCCTACGAAGCGGATGCCGCTGAGCGGGAGGAGGCGCGGTGAGCAACGAGACGTCCATGACGACCACGCACGCCCTGCGCCGTCTGCTGCGCGAGGTCCCCGGTCTCGGCCGGGGGCTGGTGCTCACCGCCGGTCTCGCCATGCTCGGCACCGTCCTTCAGATCGCCATCCCGGTGATCGTGCAGCAGATCATCGACATCGACATCCTCGGCGGCGACGGTGTCGACGTGGCGGCCGCCACGCGCCGGGGGGTCATCGGGGCGGTGGCCATGGCGCTGGCGTCGGTGGCGCGACGGACCGCCACCCTGCGGCTGGCCAAGCTGTCCGCTTCGGCCCTCGCAGATCTCCGGATCAAGGTGTTCGCACACCTCCATCGCCTGTCTGCGCTGCATGTCCAATCGGAGCGGAGGGGGGCGCTCGTCGCCAGGGTGACCTCGGACATCTACCGCATCCAGGACTTCATGGAGTGGGGCGGCATGGGGATGATGATCGGCGTCTCCCAGGTGATCCTGGCGGTGGCGGCGATGCTGTTCTACCGCTGGCAGCTGGCGGTGCTCGTGGTGGTGGGTGTCACGCTGTACGGGCTCGCGCTGCTGGTGTTCCAGCGCATCCTGGGCCGCGCCCACGATCGCGTCAGGGAACGGGTGGCGGATTCGATGAGCGCGCTGGGGGAGTCGATCACCGGGCTTCCCACCGTGCGCGCCTACGGCGCCGAGGGCCCGACGTTGCACCGGGTCCGCTCGGCGGTCGACGCCCAGTTCCGCGCCGAGTTCCGTACCTACTCGCTGGGTTCGGCGCTGTTCTCGTCGGCCGAGGTGTTCGCCGGCGGTCTGACGGCCGCGGTGGTCGGCGTCGGCATCCTCCTCGGATCCGAGTCCGGTCTGACGGCGGGAGGGCTCATCGCCTTCCTCTTCCTCGTCAACCTGTTGGTGCAGCCGGTGCAGACGCTGGTCGAGACGCTCGACTCGGCGCAGGCGGCCGGAGCAGGGATGCGCAAGGTGATCGGAGTCCTCGACACGCCGGTCGATCTCGCCGACCCCGAGGACGGCGTCGACCTTCCCGACCAGCCGCTCGACGTGTCCGTGCGCGGGCTGTCCTTTGCCTACCCGACGGGCGACACGGTGCTGCGAGACGTCGACGTCGACATCGCGCCCGGTCGGCGGGTGGCGGTGGTCGGGCAGACCGGGTCGGGCAAGACGACATTCGCCAAACTGGTGGTCAGGCTCCTGGACCCTGGCGGCGGCGTGGTCGAGATCGGCGGGGTACCGGTCCAGCGCGTCCGGTTCGCCTCGCTCCGGTCGCGGGTGGGCTACGTGCCGCAGGAAGGTTTTCTCTTCGATACCACGGTTGCCGAGAACGTCCGCTACGGACGACCGGGCGTCAGCGACGACGCCATCCGGTTCGCCTTCGCCGATCTGGGGCTCACCGAATGGGTGGAGTCCTTACCCGAGGGGATCCACACGCCGGTGGGGGAAGGCGGCTCGCACCTCTCGGCCGGCGAACGACAACTGGTGGCGCTCACCAGGGCGTGGATGTCGCAGCCGGATCTGCTGGTCCTGGACGAGGCGACCTCAGCGGTGGACCCGGCGCTGGAAGTGTCGCTCCGCCGCGCCATCGACCGCCTCATCTCGGGCCGGACGTCCATCACCATCGCCCACCGACTCTCGACCGCCGAGGCGTCGGACGAGGTGCTCGTCTTCGACGTGGGACGCCTCGTCGAACGGGGCAATCATCGCGAACTGGTGGAACTGGGAGGCGTGTACACCGCCATGCACCGCGACTGGATGGCAGGCACCCGTACCTGAGGGGCTCGGCCCCTGCCTGGCGCGTTATGCTCTCTCGGCATGGACGCAACCGGCCTGTGGTGGGACGACGAGAGCTGAGTCGTCGCGCGTCCAATGAGAACCGAGAGCGCCGGCGGCCGACACGCCGGCGCTTTTCTATTCGACAGGGAGCGAACGAGTGACAGAGCGAAAGCGGGTGTTCTCGGGGGTCCAGCCCACCGGGAACGTGCATGTGGGCAACTACATCGGGGCCTTCCAGAACTGGGTGGAGATGCAGGAGACGTGGGAGACGTTCTACTGCGTCGTCGACTTGCACGCCATGACGGTTCCCTACCGGCCCGCCGACCTGGTTCGCAGCCGTATCGACATGGCCAAAGTCGTCATCGCGTGCGGGGTCGACCCGGATCTCTCCCTGCTCTACTTCCAATCCCACGTACCCCAGCACATCGAACTGACGTGGATCCTCGGCACGATCGTCGGGCTGGGCCAGCTCGAGCGCATGACCCAGTTCAAGGAGAAGGCGGACAGGGCCGGCCAGAACCTCGGGTTGCTGTCGTATCCGGTACTGATGGCCGCCGACATCATCATCCACAAGGCGCATGCCGTACCGGTGGGCGAGGACCAGACCCAGCACCTCGAACTGACCCGCGACCTCGTGGAGCGCTTCAATTCCCGCTTCGGTGAGGAGTTTCCCGTCCCGGATCGGATCTCGCCGGACATCGGGGCGCGGGTCATGTCGTTGCAGGACCCGACCGTCAAGATGTCGAAGTCGGATCCCGATCCTTCGTCGCGGATCCTGCTGACGGACCCGCCCGACGTCATCGCCCACAAGGTGAGGACTGCGGTGACGGACTCGGACCGCTACGTCCGCTACGACTGGGAGGAGAAGCCGGGCATCTCCAACCTGCTCGAACTCGCCTCGATCCTCGGCGGCAGGTCGATCGACTCGCTGGTGGACGAGTACCGCGACGCGGGGTACGGCGCCTTCAAGGCGGAGGTGGCAGAGTTGATCGCGGCAGGGCTCGATCCGATCCGCACCCGGTTCGCGGAGTTGGACGACGCCGAGGTGATGGCGGTGATGGATCGCAACGGTGCGATCGCCCGCGAGCGGGCGGAGCAGACGATGGTGTCGGTCAGGCAGCGGGTCGGTCTGGGCCGCTGACGCTCACGCTCGTCGCCGCCCACGTCCCGACCGCCAATGCGGCGACGGCGGGGAGGAGCATGATGGGCCGGAACCCGAACTGCTCGGCGATCGCGCCCGTCACGAGCGGGCCGACCATGAATCCCAGCCGGGAGGAGGCAGTGACCGTTGCGACGCCTCCGTCGCTGATCTTGCCGGCAATCGAGACGATCCCGGGGAACAGCACGGATGAGCCCATGCCGGCGATTGCCAACGCACCGAATCCCACCGTCGGGCTCGGCGCGACGGTGAGCAGCAGGCCGCCGGCGGCGGACAGCATCGAGAAGGAGACCAGGGTGCGCCGCGCGCCGAGTCGTCCGATCAGTCGGTCGCCCACCACCCGACCGACGAGCATCCCGGAC
>CAZCRP010000170.1:0-6419 GCA_964501055.1 uncultured Acidimicrobiaceae bacterium | reverse complement strand
CGGCGGCGGGTGGCGACGGCGCCGCGGCCGCCGCCGAGGAGCAGGACGAGTTCGACGTCATCCTCACCGGAGCCGGCGCCGAGAAGATCAAGGTCATCAAGGAGGTCCGCGCCATCACGAGTCTGGGTCTCAAGGAGGCCAAGGATCTCGTCGACGGTGCCCCCAAGCCGGTGCTCGAGGGAGTCGACAAGGAGGCCGCCGACAAGGCGAAGGCACAGCTGGAGGCGGCGGGCGCCAGCGTCGAGGTCAAGTAGGCCTCACTCCGCCCGCAGACGATCGAGAGGGTCCCGGACGAGATCCGGGGCCCTCTCTGTCTTCTCGAGGGTCATGCGCGCTCGGCGAGGTATGCCGAGAGCCCTGGCGCCTCCCGGGCGCGGAGTTCGACGTTCGCCTGCAACTTCTCCAGGTTCTGGGCCGTTGCCTTTTCGGCGTGCGGGACCTTGGTCTCGGACAGGAACGCCTGAACGTCCTGCGCGACGTCCGGCTGGGACAGCGAGGGGATCCCCTCCACGAGCCGACGGATCGTGGGCGGCGGCATCAACCCGACGAGCGCCTCCCAGTCTTCGCGGATGCGGCGCCAGGCATGCGCTCCGCTCTTCCGGCCACCCATGAGCCTGGCCGCCACCCATGAGCCGTCCTGGTTGCGGATCGCTCCGGACTTGATCGCCTCCAAGGTCTGATCGGAGCTGTGGTCGTGGTCGAAGAAGGTGACCGCCTGCAGCAGCCGCAATTCGACCTGGGGTGTCTTCGCTGCCTTGTAGGCCACGAACACGACGTCATAGTCGTCGCTCCCGCCGTGGGCGGCGAGCGTGAAGACCGAAGTCTGGCCCACGTCCGGGTCGGTCGATTTCGGATCGGCCAGCCATGCTGTCCCGACCTCCCGCGACCGCTCCACCGTCGCCGGATCGGCGGCCGTCCTCCCGAGTGCGCCGATCACAAGTCCCCGCAGGCTCCGTGTGAGGTCGGAGTCGTCGGGTCGCGGCTCCCATCCAAGGCGATCGACCGTGGGCCCGACGATCTCGGCCACCAGCCGCTGGAAGGCGGGCAGATCCGCATCGGACACGACGTGATGCTTGAGGGAGGCCAGCCCGCCGATCACCGCCTGCCAGATCGAGAACTCGGTCTCGTCCCGGTACGCGGCGGCCAGTTCCAGGAACTCCGGGGCCGCGACCTGGCCTGATTCAACCATCGCCCAGGTGTCGGAGATCAGCACGTAGCGTTCGTTGTCGTCGAGCTCATCGATGTTGGCCCGCAGTGCCTTCGCCAGGGCTTCGGCATAGGAGACGCGGTAGAACCCGTGGCCGCCTGCATTCACCACGACCCAGTCGACGGGGCCGTTCAGTGACACCGACGCCCTCGCCTCCTCCAACAGCACTCGCTTGTTGAACGGACGCCCGTCCGACTGGCCCCGCAACTGGACAGGGATCTTCCAAAGGGTCTGATCGGTCTCATCGGGGATGAAGAGGAAGCGTCGCTGCTCGAGGCGCAGTCCGCTGTCGGTGGGATAGACGTCCACCTGCGGGAAGCCCTCCTGCAGGATCCAGGTGTCCATGATGGCGCCGACGTCGAGGCCGGAGGCGCGGTCGAGGCCGTTCCAGAGGTCGCGGGTGACGGTGTTGGCGTAGGCGTGCGTGCGCAGGTAATCGCCGACGCCGAGACGGAACACGTCCTCGCCGAGGTACTGCTCGATCTGGCGGAGCACGGAAGAGCCCTTGCCGTAGGTGAGGGCGTCGAACATCTCGTTCGCCTCCTCGGGGGACGTCACCTCGAACTCCACCGGCCGTGAGGTCTGCAGTGCATCTGTGTCGTACGCCCAGGGCCTTTCCACGGCGCTGAACGACAACCAACGCTTCCACTCGGGCTTCATGGCGTCGGTCGCCTTCATCTCCATGAAGCTGGCGAAGGCCTCGTTCAGCCAGATCCCATCCCACCATTTCATCGTGACCAGATCCCCGAACCACATGTGGGCGAGTTCGTGGGCGACGACGTCCAGGATGCGCACCAGCTCTGCCTGCGTGGCGGTCTCGGGGTCTACCAGCAGCGCAGTCTCCCGAAACGTGATGCAGCCGAGATTCTCCATCGCCCCGAATGCGAAGTCGGGAATGGCGATCATGTCGACCTTGTCGCCGGGATAGGGGATGTCGTAGTACGACGCGAGATACCGGAGACAGAACTCTCCGCACTCCAACGCGAACGCCGTGAGGTGCTCCTTGCCCTTCGGAGCGATCACCCGCAGCGGAACTCCGTCGACGTCGACGGCCTCGGTGGCCTCGAAGGGGCCGACCACGAACGCCACGAGATAGGTCGACATCTTCATCGTCTCGGCGAAAGAGACGGCGACCTTGCCGCCTTCCACCGCGAGACGAGCGATCTCGGCTCCATTCGACACCACCAACAGGTCGTCTGGGACGACCAGGGTCACGGCGAAGGTCGCCTTCATGTCGGGTTCGTCGAAGCAGGGGAAGGCGCGGCGAGCTTCGGTGGCCTCGAACTGGGTGGTGGCGATGACCTGTTCGTCACCGTCCACGTCGGTGAACTTCGATCGGTAGAAGCCGACCAACTGGTCGTTGAGGATGCCGCGGAAACGCAGCACGAGTTCGCCGTCTCCGCGAGCAGTCGGGCGATCGAAGATGAGGATGGCGCGTTGCATCGCCTCGTCGTATGACACCGTCGCGACGCTGGCACCGTCGGAATCGGTCAGGGTCGCCTGGTCGATCTCGATCTCGAGGGCATTGAGGGTGATCTGTTCGGCGGATTCGACGATCTCGAGATCGATGGTCACGTGTCCGGTGAAGGTGAATGCCTCGAGGTCCGGCTCCAACCTCAGTTCGTACCGCCGGGGGAGGGCGGTACGGGGGAGTCGGTACGGGTTGTCACTCACTGATCTCTTCCTTTTGGTCGATGCGGGAGGATCGTACCGACAGCAACGGGGTTGGGGGCCGGGGGTAGCCTCCTGCCCTCGTGACATCCACCGTCCTCGTCCGCGTTTCCGCCCTCGATCGGCCCGGCATCACCGCCGGTCTGATGGGCGTGCTCGCGGCGGGAGGAGCGACCCTGCTCGATGTCGAGCAGATCGTGGTCCGCGGTCGCCTCACCCTCGACCTCCTGATCGATGTCCCCCCCGAGAACACGATCATCAAGGACCTGCTCTTCTATGGGTGGGAACGGGATCTGCGGCTCGACTTCGAGGTCGTGGAGGACGGGCCGAGCGAATACCGGACCCGGTCGGCGGTCACGGTCATCGGGCGTGACGTCGGGCCGGAAGTGTTCGGAGCTGTCGCCGCCGCCATCGCCTCGGGGAACGGCAACATCGATCGCATCTTTCGATTGTCGCGGTACCCGGTGATCGCATACGAACTGGCGATCACCGACGGTGACATCGACCACATGCGCCGGCGGCTGGTCGAGGTGGCTGCCGCCAACCCGGTGGACATCGCCATCCAGGCCGAGGGACTCCACCGGCGTGCCCGCAGGCTGGTGGTGCTGGACGTGGACTCCACCCTGATCCAGAACGAGATGATCGACCTGCTCGCCGAGGAGGCCGGGGTGGCGCACCAGGTCGCCGCGATCACGCGGCGGGCGATGGCGGGTGAGATCGACTTCGAGACGGCGCTGCGGGAGCGGGTGCGACTGTTGAAGGGGCTGCCGTCGTCGGCCATCGACGCAGTCGCCGAGAGGATCGTGCTCACCCCCGGAGCCCGGACGTTCGTCGCCACGCTCAAACGTCTCGGAATGAGGGTGGGCGTGGTGTCCGGCGGCTTCACGGTGTTCACGGCTCGGCTGAAGGAGCGCCTCGATCTCGATCATGCGGAAGCGAACGAGCTCGAGATTGTCGATGGGTTCCTCACTGGTGAGCTGTTGGGGGGAATCGTCGACCGAGAGCGCAAAGCGGCCGTTCTCCGCGAGATGGCGGCTGCGAGCGGGATCCCGCTGGAGCAGACGGTGGCGATCGGGGACGGCGCCAACGACCTCGATCTGCTGGCGACCGCCGGGCTCGGCATCGCGTTCAACGCCAAGCCGGTCGTCAGGGACATGGCCGACACCGCGTTGAACGTGCCGTATCTCGATGCGGCCCTGTTCCTGCTCGGGATCCCGCGGGAGGACATCTCCGGCACCGACGACACCTGAGACCGCGCGCTCGGTCCCGATCGGTTGTTCCCAACCTCGACCGGCCCAGTGCCGTACCATCGCCTGCGAGTGGTTGTGTCGGGGGGCGCCGACCGGCTCGTAGAGTCAGAAGCGCGCTCCACTCGCTGTCGATCATCGCGGCAGCGCGACGGCTCGCCACGCGGTGACCCCAGGGAGGTTCGCGTTCCATGGTCGACGGCCTGTGACTCGTCGCCTGTCTTCGCCGTGGGCGGATGCTTCCTCGGCTCGTCCGGTCGTCGACCGCCTCATGCGCCTCGCGCCGGTCACATTGCTTCTCCTCGCCTCCACGGCGTGTGTGACGGCTGACGGCGCCTCCGACACCACTGTCGCGACGACGATCCAGGCGCCCGCCACCCGTCTGTTCCTGTCGGCCCTTGCGGGGGATTCGGACCGGGCTCGCCCTGCGCTCATCGAGAGCCCGGCGGGGACTGCCGCCTTGATCGACCGAGCGGTGCCAGAAGGGCACTTCACCGAGCTGGCTGCCTGGGAATACGGTCTTGACGCGCCGCTCGCCGACCCCCTCGTGACAGTCTCGCTCACACTTGCACCGACCGACGAACTCGCCGTGAGGTGGCGCCTCGTGCGAACGGACTCGTGTGGCGGATTCAGGGCAGCCTCGGCCTATGTGGACGTGGGTCGGCCGGCGGGCCGACACCTCGGCTCAATCCGCTTCGTCACCGACTGGCGGTCGGGGGACCGGCTCGTGCTCTCGCTCGAAGCCCGCCGTCTCGACCCCGACGGCTCGGACTTGCTGCAGCTCACGGTGGGGACAACGGCGTCGTTCGTCGACCTCGGTCCCGGGGTGGACCGAGCGGTAGCCGAAGCCGACGGTGCCGGCAGCGTGACGGCAGCCACTGTGCTCGGCTCGGTGGTCGGGTCGGGGGAGTTGGCGCTCACCGACGCCACCCGGCTGCCCGCCGGGGACTTCCGCTGGAACAACCAGCGCACGATCTGGTGGAACGGCCACGCCGGACGATGGGACACGGTGCTCCCTACCGCCGCGCCGCCCGCCGCAGCCGGCTCCGACTGGTGGCTCTGGACGGATCTCGCTGGTGACCCGCAGCCGGTGAAGCAGATGGCGACTCGTCCCAGTTCACCCGACATCTACTGGGACGATGCCGTATGCGAGCTGTCGGTCTTCTTCTCGCGCGACGCATCCGGCACCTCCCGCTTCAACAGCTACACATACGATCCGTACGCCGACACGTATCTTCCTCGCTTCGGCGAGAGCGGCCTGCCCGTTGCGATGCGGGGCTCGCGGCGAGTGACCATCATGAAGTCGCCCAACGGGCACTTGTGGGCGGGCGTGAACCACGAACTGGGCGTGCGGGTGATGCGCTCGGTCGACGGGGGCGCCACGTGGGCGGAGCCTGTGGTGCTCCGTTCGACGGTGGCCCGGGGCGACAACCACTGGGTGGTGTTCGAGGAGGGAAAACGGACGCGGGTCGGCCTGGCGGTGACCGAGGACGGCGGCGACGTCCTGTTCCTGTCGATCGACCAGGACGACGTCTTCTGGGCGGATGCCAGGCGCTGGCGGGACGAGTCCCACCTCATCCCCGGCCATCAGGGATCCGAGATGGCGGACGACGAACTGTCCGCTGTCGCGCTCGGCGGGGAGGTGTTCATCGTGATCGAAACCGAACTCGGGTCGACGTCACGCTCCGACGGGCTGGGGCTGCCGCAACTCGTGGTGTATCACCGGGCAGCGGACGGTTCGTGGTTCAAGCGGGTGCTCGCCGCGTACGGGGCGGAGCCCGGCGACGACCTGAAACGCCCCACGATCGGGGCGAACCGGGAAACCGGGCAGATCCACGTGGGTGTGTCGCGTTCGGATCGCACCGCCTCATACATCCTGTCAGCCTCGCTGGTGGATCTCGAGACGTGGGAACCGTACCCGGTGTTCACGGTCCGGGATCCTGGCTCGCAGTCGCTCTACAACATGCGCCTTCCCCGCCAACCGGTCGACCTCGAGATCGGTCTCCCGGTTCTCGTCGTCGAACAAGCCTCTGGCAGGCTGTGGCGGCAGCTCGTGATCGTCGACCCGACTCCGGCGGCAGAGTCCGACTGACCCTTCGTGGGCCGTCACGCCTGGTACGAGCCGGAAGTGGTCCGTCCCCCATGGCCGGTCCAGTTGGTATGGAAGAACTCACCGCGCGGGCGGTCGGTCCGTTCGTAGGTGTGGGCGCCGAAGTAATCGCGCTGCGCCTGAATGAGGTTGGCCGAGACCTGCTCGCGGTGGAAGGCGTCGAAGAACGCCAGCGCCGAGGAGT
>CAZCRP010000169.1:0-6504 GCA_964501055.1 uncultured Acidimicrobiaceae bacterium | reverse complement strand
CAGCGCCTTGCGGCCGCTCTCGACGAACACGACCGACGCCGCCCCCCGGCTCACCGCCTCGATTCCGAAGTTGCCCGCCCCGGCGTACAGGTCCAGCACCGCCGCGCCGGGGACCTCGCCGGCGATCGACGAGAAGAGCGACTCCTTCACCCGATCCATCACCGGTCGGGTCTCGGGAGCGTCCGGTGCCTGCAGTCTCCTGCCGCGGTAGGTGCCACCGATCACTCTCACGCCGCCGACGCTACCGCCTCCCCCGAACCATCAGGACACGAAGAGCCAGGCCACCTCCTCGCCGAGGAAGGCCTGCAGCTCGTCCCGCAACTCCGGCGCGGACTCGAGCGACGGGTCGTCGGCGACGATGGCGAACGCCTCCTGGCGGGCGGCGACGAGGAGGTCGAAGTCGCGGATGATGTCGGCCAGGCGCAGATCGCCGAGACCGGACTGGCGCTCGCCGAAGACCGTGCCCTGTCCCCGGATCGCCAAGTCGATCTCCGCCAGTAGGAAACCGTCTTCGGTGTCGACCATGGCGTCGATCCGACGCTTCCCGTCCTCGGTGGTCGGGTCGGCCAGCAGCACGCACGTGCCAGGTTCCTCCCCCCGCCCGATCCGCCCGCGCAGCTGGTGGAGTTGGGAGAGCCCGAACCGATCGGCGTCCTCGATGACCATCACGGTCGCATTCGGGACATCGATCCCCACCTCGATGACGGTGGTCGCGACGAGCACGTCGACGGAGCCGGCCCGAAACGCCGCCATCACCGCTTCCTTCTCCTTCGACGGCAGCTGGCCATGGATGAGACCCACCCGCAGGCCGACGAACACCCCGGCGAGCCGCTCGTACTCGCCGATGGCGCTGGCCGCCTCCACTTTGTCGGAGTCCTCGACCAGCGGACACACGACGAACGCCTGCCGTCCCCGGCGCACCTCGGACCGCACGATCTCCCATGCCCCCTCCTCGCGGTCGCGACCGAGCGCGATGGTGCGGATCGGCTTCCGCCCCGGAGGGAGCTCGGTGATGGCGGAGACCGCCAGGTCCCCGTACAGGGTCATGGACAGCGTGCGGGGAATCGGGGTGGCGGTCATGATCAGCAGATCCGGCTCAGGGCCCGTTCCCTTGCCCTTCAGGTCCTGGCGCTGCATCGCGCCGAAACGATGCTGCTCGTCGACCACGGCCACCCCCAGCCGGTGGAACGAGACGCCTTCTTGGATCAGGGCGTGGGTGCCGACCACGATGTCCACGTTGCCGGCTGCGATCTCCTCCAACAACGCCGTCCGCCGTATCTCCGGCAGCCAGTTCGCGAGCTGCTGGCTTCCGGTGAGGAGGGCCATGCGCACCGTCGGACCGCGTGGTCCATCGAACAGCGACCCCATCCCCAGGGCGGCGCCCTCGCCCACCACCTCAGGCGCCAGCCCCGCGTCGGAGATCAGATCCCGGATCCCGAGATAGTGCTGGGTGGCGAGAACCTCGGTCGGTGCCATCACCGCCCCTTGATGCCCGCCCTGGATCCCCGCCAGCAGCGTGATGACGGCGACGACCGTCTTGCCCGAGCCCACTTCGCCCTGCAGGAGGCGGTTCATGGGCAACGGCGCCGCGAGATCGTTGAAGATCTCGTCGATGACCTCGTTCTGGGCGCCGGTGAGGTGAAACGGCAGGCCCGCCCGGAACGCATCGACCAACTCCCCCGACGGCCGATGCACGATCCCCTCGGCGCTCCGCTCTCGCTCCGCCTTCCGAGTCGCCAACGCCAGGGAGAGCCGGAACAACTCGTCGAACACCAGACGGCGACGAGCCGGTGCGGCCCGGTCCACGGTGTCGGGGAAGTGCAGGTCGGCCAGGGCGGTGTCACGGTCTACGAGCTCGAGGCGGTCCAACACGGCCGCGGGAACCGGATCGGGAACCGGTCGGGACCGCGCCAGCGCGTTGTGGATGCCGCGCCTGATGTAACCGATCCCCACTGCCCTGACGTTGGGATGGACCGGCACCACCCGCCCCGTGGTGAGCGATTCCCCCGTCCCGGACAGCAGGTCGACGTCCGGTGTCTTCATCTGGCGCGTCCCCTTGAACTTCTCGACGACGCCCGACAGCGCGACTTCGGTGCCGACTGTCAGCTGCTTCGCCCGGAACGACTGGTTGAACCAAACCGCCTTGATCACGTCGGTGCCATCGGAGATGGTTGCCTCGACGATCGCCATGTTGCGGCGGGGCCTTCGACTCGACACGGAGCGCACGGTCCCGATCACCGTGATCTCCTCACCGAGCGGCAGCAGCGAGATCGGCTCGACCCGGCTGCGGTCGATGTAGCGGCGCGGGGCGTGCAGCAGCAGGTCGGCCACAGTGCGGATTCCCCCGTCCCGCAACTGCTTGGCCCGCGCCCCCTTCAAGCCCTGGATCCGGTCGACTTCGATCGTGGCGAGGGTGGCGAGGGTCGCCATTCAGCGGATCACTCGAACGAGAGCAGGTACGGATAGATCGGCTGCCCACCCTCGACGACGGTCGCCTCCGTGTCGGGATACTCGGACTCGATCCAGTCGACCAGCGCCGCGGTCACGCCGGCGTCGGCATCGGCGCCGGTGTAGACGGTCACGAGCTCGATGGGCGTCGTCATGATCCGCCTGATCAGCATGCGCACGGCAGTCCGCTGATCGGGATGGGCGACGATGGGGGTGCCGTCGACCACACCCATCCAGTCGCCGCGCTCGATCTCGCCGATGCCTTCCACCCTCGCCCGTTTCGTGGCTCGTGCCACCTCGGCGGCGATGATCGACGACGCCGCCGCCGACATCGTCTGCGCCGCGTCCTCGAGCGATTCCTCGCCGGTGGAGTATCCCATCATCGCCGCCACCCCCTGGGGGATCGACCTCGTCGGCACGACGATCACGTCCTTGGTGGTGAGCGCATCGAGTTGCTCGGCCACGGGCACGACGTTCTTGTTGTTCGGAAGCACGACCACCTGGTGGGCAGGGCACCCGTCGACCGCGGCCAACAGGTCCTCGGTGCTCGGGTTCATCGACTGGCCGCCCACCACCACCCCCTGCGCCAACAGGCTGGCGAATAGCTCGACCAGGCCGGTGCCGGCCGCCACGGCGACGACGCCGACCGGCGCCACCGCCGCCTCGACCCTCGGTTCGAAGTGCTGACGCGCCGGCTCGGCATGGGCTCCAGCCTGCTCCTGCAGATCAGTGATCTTGATGGCGCGGGGACGGCCGGCGGAAATGCCTGCCTCGATGGCAGGGCCGATGTGATCGGTGTGGATGTGACAGTTCCACTCCCCGTCACCGCCCACCACCACGATCGAGTCCCCCAGCGCCGACCACGCCTCCCGGAAGGCGGGGATGGCGGCGTCCTCGGCATCGAGGAAATACATGACCTCGTAGCGCAGATCGGCGATGTCAGGTTGCCGTCCCTGGTCCAGCGCCTCGAAGTCGACCGACATCTGGAGCACATGATCGGGCAGCGACACGTCGAGTCCCGTCTGTTCCGTCAGGAAGGCGGCGAGCAGAAGCACCACACCCGCTCCCCCGGCGTCGACCACACCGGCATGGCGGAGCACCGGGAGCATGTCCGGGGTGCGGTCGAGGGCATCCAGCGAGCGGCGGTAGACGAGTTCGAGGAATTCGATGAACGTGGCCCCGTCGGCGGCCGCCGCCTCCGCCTCCTCGGCTGCTTCGCGAACCACGGTGAGGATCGTGCCCTCCAGCGGGTCCCCCACCTGGGCGTATGCCCGGGCGGACCCCTCGGACAGCCCCGCAGCCAACTCCTTCGGCCCCACCGCCGCCCCGTTGAGGTGAGCGGTGAGACCGCGGAGGATGAGGCTGAGGATCAGGCCACTGTTCCCCGTGGCGCCGCGCAGGGATCCCTCGGCGATGCCCCGACACACCGCTTCCATCGACTCGACCCCCGCCAACCGGTCGTTGACCAGTCGCACGGTCGCCAGCAGGTTGGACCCGGTGTCGCCATCCGGGACCGGATACACGTTGAGACCGTTGATCGTGTCACGATGACGGGTCAGCAGATCCTGATAGCGGGAGAAGACACGTTTCAGATCGGTGGCAGTCATCGTCATTGGCTCGCCGCCGTGTCCTGATTCCGGAAGGCTCTCGACATCGACGGCGAGTATACGAATCAGTGCGATGCCGCCCCAGGGTGGGTCCTGGTTGGGAGTGTCGCCACCGACGCTGGTAGCCTTCCCGGCCGTCCCAGGAGTTTTCAAATGTCCTATCGCTGTGAAGTGTGCGGCAAGGAGCCGAGCTTCGGAAAGAGCGTCAGCTTCTCACACAAGCGGGCCAACCGCCGGTGGCTCCCCAACATCCAACGCGTGCGCGTCAGGCACGGGAACAACACACGGCGCGCCCGTGTCTGCACCTCGTGCATCCGGGCCGGAAAGATCGAGAAGGCCTGACGGTGCCCCAGGGCGTCGTCAAGACCTACGACCCCACCACCGGAGTCGGCATCGTCGTCCCCGACGACGGAGGCGACGAGGTCTTCCTACGCCCCGGTTCGCTGGCCGGATCGATCTTCCGCATGCTCCGCCAGGGCCAGCGGGTGGTCTTCGACATCACCACCGAGGACGGGCGCGACTTCGCCGGCAACATCAGGGTCGGCCAGGACGGGTACTGACATCGGGCGGCGTCCCTCCGACGCGTGACAGGTCCGATCTGTAGAGTCGCGACCATCGTCCCCCGAGAGGAGCACGCACTGTGGTTGTCGAGGCCTACGTCCTGATCCAGACCGAAGTCGGCAAAGCCGCGCTGGTCGCCGAAGAAGTCCGCACCATCCCCGGCGTCCAGAACGCCGACGACGTCACCGGACCGTACGACGTGATCGTCCGCGCCTCGGCCGAGGACGTCGACCAACTCGGCAAGCTCGTCGTGGCCAAGGTTCAGGCGATCGAAGGGATCACTCGCACCCTCACCTGCCCCGTCGTCAACCTCTGATCGTTCGGCGCAGCGCCCGGCGCTCAGCCGAGCTTGCTCGCGATCGACCGCGCGTTCCGGAGCGCAGTCCCGTCGGCACCATGGGTCGAGTAGTGCCGGGGGACCGACGCCTCCAGCTCTGCGACGACGTCGCGCAAGAGCTCCTCCCGCGTCACCTGCCACAAGGAGCCGGACAAGCTCCCTGGAATGGTGTTGATCTCGTTGACCACGAGGTCCTCGTCGCCCATGAGGAGGAAGTCGACCCGGGCGATGCCGCGCACACCGACCAACTCGGCGACCTCTCGCGCCATGCGACGGATCTCTCCTTCGATCGGAGCAGCCAGTTCCGCTCGGGGGTTGGACACGCCGCTCGCCTCGTCCCACGCCAGGTACTTCTGCTCGTAGCCGTACACCCCGCCGTCGGTCTGCGCCGGCTCCTCGATGTCGGAGGTCTCGAAGCGGGGGTGGAAGCGCACCGCCACTTGGAGGTCGCGCACACCAGCCAGGTACGGCTCGATGACGGAGCCGTCCCCGTGGTGCGGGGATCCGGCGGCGAGCGCAACCGCGGTCGGATGATCCTCCACCACCTCGATCCCGATCGAACTGCCGCCGAAACGCGGCTTGACGATGTATGGGCCCGGATACGGAGGGGGCTGAGGACCGAGGAGACGCCTCGGCAACGTCGGGAGCCCGAGTCTGTCCACTGCGGCACCGAACGCCAGTTTGTCCATCCCGAGGGCGGACCCCGCCTGCCCGGGCCCGCTGTAGCGGTATCCGGCCAAGTCGAGCAGTCCCTGCAGCGTGCCGTCCTCGCCCGGTCCTCCGTGCGTCGCCAGCACGATCACCGAGATCTCCACCGGCCGCCGCTTCAGCACGAAGCCACCCCCCGGCTCGGCATGGAAGCGCAACTGTTGGGCGCGTCTGGGAACTCCGTCCGCGAAGTCGGCCGCTTCCAACCCGTCAGGGACGAGATGGAACCGCCCTGTCTTGTCCCAATAGATGGGATGGACGTCGCCCAGGGTGCGAGCTGCCATCAGCCCGGTCGTGATGCTGATGTCGTGTTCCGGTGATGGTCCACCGAAGAGGACTGCTGGTCGTGGCATGGGTCAGGGATAGTGGTCGGGGAGATCGTTCTCGTACAGGACGGCATCGCCAGCGGCGAGGTTCTCTCGGACCCAGCGGACGGCGGCGTCCCTGGTGGCGAGGACGATAACCGAGTCGATCCCCGCCTCTCGCGCCCCATCCAGGAGCGACCTGCGATTGGTCCGGTTCACGACGACGAGATCGGTGACGCCGGCCGCCACGGCGTCGGCGATCAACCGACGGTTGGCGGAGTCCTGTTCCTGGCCGAGCTCGAGCAGGCCGGGCGTCACGAGGACCTTGCGGCCGCCGGGACTGCCCAGCGAGTTCGTATCGCGCCCTCGCTTGAACCGCGAGTTGGCGACCGGCCTGACCAGGAAGCGGTCGAATCCTCCGGTGCGGATGTAAACTCAACACTCTTTGGAAAACCAGTTTACTTTTCAATGGGCGCATACTCGCAGTTAGATTATAAATTTGATTTCCCGCTGTCCGTAACGGCGGGAGTTAGGTATG
>CAZCRP010000168.1:0-6519 GCA_964501055.1 uncultured Acidimicrobiaceae bacterium | reverse complement strand
GTGCTGGAGCCTCTACAACATCCCCCAGGACGAGCGGCTCAACCATCGGGTCGAACTGGTCGCCGGCGTGAGGGAGAACGAGTGCCGGGCGTTGCTGGAGAGCTTCTTCGGTGTCCGCCGCCTTGATGAGGTCGCCGACAGCGCGTAGCGTCACGGGACCGCCCTTCGAGGGTGGGCGTCGTCAGGGTGCGGGACCCGCACAGCGAGACCCGGCGAATCTGGTCAGGTCCGGAAGGAAGCAGCCATAAGCCGGTATCGGGTGTTGCGGGGGTGCCTGACCCACACGGTGGCGTCCACCCTCGAAGGGCGGGCTGCGTCAACGAATGAAGGAGGCGGCCTCACGAGCGTCCGACGAGTCGTCTCCGCCCAGGCCGCGCACGGCCAACTCGACCGCCCGGCCAGGCTCGATCCCGCGGTCGGCTGCCCACGCCAGCAGTTCCGTCATCCGTGCGTCCGCCACCTCACCCCAGTCGGTTCCCAGCAGCGCACCGTCGCCGCCGAGCGCGATGAGCGCTCCCGACAGCACCCGCCCCCCCGGCGTCGGGTCGACCAGTGGATACAGCACCGCCACCAACTGATCGGCGGACGCCAACACCGGTGCGATCGGACCTGCGGCGAGCGGGTCGCGCACGAACTCGAACGGCTCGGGCGTGGGAGTGGCGGCGTAGATGGGCCGAATCGATGCGGATTCCGCCAGCTGCAGCACGTCGAGGCGGTCCTCGTCCCCCGCGCCGACGGCGAACCGGTCACTGCCGGTCACGGTCACCTCGAACGGCGACATCACGACGACGAAGGTGGCTGCCGCCATCTCGCCCTCGAAGAGCGTCGCGCCGCCGCCACAGGCGGCGACCAGCAACCCGATCGGCAGCGCGCGCCGAATCATGCTCGCTCCATCACGACGGCGTGGACGAATCCCAGCGGCCCCATCCGCCACAGGTGGCTGACTTCCAGACCCCCTGCCCGGTACAACTCCTCGGGAGGCGCCAGCTTGTCGAGCGAACGGTGCAGGTACCAGTAGTCGGCCGGAGCCCGCGCGATCAGACCCGCCAGCGGGAGAAAGATCGCCGAGCCTGCCCGGTGCAGGGCCGCTGCCCAGCGGCGCCGGGGGCGGCCCAGATCCACCACCACCGCCCTCCCACCGGGCCGCAGCACGCGGGCCATCTCTGCCAGCGTCCCGTCGACGGAGCTGAGGTTGCGGAAGACGTAGGCGCTGAACACGCCGTCGAGCGACCCGGAGGCGAAAGGAAGGGCCTCTCCGACGCCGACCACGCGCTCGGCGATCGGGGACAGCGCCAGCATCTCGTGTACGGGATCGAGCGCCACCACCCGGCGGGAGCCGAAGATCGGCGCGGCGGCGCCGGTGCCGCTCCCCAGGTCGAGGACCGTCCCTTCCGGCAGATGCGAGGCGGCTCGGCGGCGCCAGGTCTGCTCCTGGCCGAACGAGAGGAGGCGATTGATCAGGTCGTAGCGGCGGGCGATGCGGGCGAAGATGGCGTCGGACTCTGCACTCACGGGACAGGGATGAGGTCGAACCCCGTGTACGGCCGCAGGGCGGGCGGAATCTGCACCGAACCATCCGCCTGCTGGTGGTTCTCGAGGATGGCCAGAATCGACCGTCCCACCGCCACTGCGGTCCCGTTCAGGGTGTGGACGAACTCGTTCCCCTTCTCGCCCTTGGCGCGGATCTTGAGCCGGCGAGCCTGGAAATCGGTGGTATTCGAGCAGGACGTCACTTCGCGGTAGGTCTGCTGGGCGGGAAACCACGCCTCGATGTCGTACTTCTTCGCCGCCGAGGCGCCCAGATCTCCGGCGGCGACGTTGACCACCCGGTATGGCACGTCGTAGGCGGACACGATGTCTTCTTCGATCGCCAAGAGCCGCTCGTGTTCGGACGGCGAGTCCTCGGGAAGCACGAAGGCGAACATCTCCACCTTGTCGAACTGATGGACCCGGAAGATGCCGGCTGTGTCCTTGCCGTACGTCCCGGCTTCCCGCCGAAAACAGCTCGAGAAGCCGGCGTATCGGATCGGGAGCCGGCCGGGGTCGAGGATCTCGTCGGCGTGATAGGCGGCCATGGGCACTTCCGAGGTGCCCACCAGGAACAGTTCGTCGGCAGGGATCTCATAGACCTGCTCCCGGTCGCCGGGGAAGAACCCGGTCCCGAAGAGGGCCTGTTCGCGGACCAGGACCGGGGGCGCCATGGGGGTGAAGCCCGCCTCGACCAGCTTCTCCATCGCGAAGCGCACGAGTGCCAGCTCGAGCAGCACGGCCTGGCCCTTGAGGAAGCCGAAACGGCTGCCGGACACCTTCGCCCCGCGCTCGGTGTCGATGACATCGAGCGCTTCTCCCAGCGCGGCATGATCTCTCGGTTCGAACGCGAACACCGGCGCCTCACCTCGTCGCGAGATCTCGGCGTTGTCCGCGTCGGTGAATCCCTCCGCCGCGGTCTCGTCGACGAGGTTCGGCACCTGTACCCACAACTCGTCGAACTCCTGCTGGAGGACGTCCGCCCGGGCGGACAGCTCCTTGAAACGCTCCGCCACCGCCGCCATGTCGGCGATGGCGGCGTCCTTCTCCTGACCTTCGAGCCGGGCGATGCGGGCGCCCCCCTCGCGCTGCTCGGCCCGGGCGGCCTCCGCCTCGTGGCGAACACGCCTGATCTCCTCGTCGAGCGCCACCAGCCCCTCTACGTCGATGTCGAGGCCGCGTCTGGCGAGCGAGCGCACCAGCACCTCAGGCTGGTTCCGGAGCACGCGTATGTCGATCATGACCGTGGCGATGGTACCGAGGCCACGGTCCGAGCCGTCAGCCGCCCGCGGTGGTGGTCGTCACGGTTCCCTCGTTGACCCGGAAGGGGAGCGTGCGGCTCGTGTCGCCCGCGTCGGCCTCCCCCGGCACCAGGGCGAGTCTCACCACCATCGAGTACGAGCGTCCGGGGCTGACCTCGAACGGGTCGAAGGTGACAGTCGTCTTCGCACCAGCGGCCAGTTCCGGGACTTCGGCACCCACCGACTGGGCCGAGCCGTCCCCGCCCACCACCTCCACCGCGATGAGCCGGGGATCGGAAGCGGCGTTGCCCGCATTGGTCACCACCACCCGCACCACGAGTTCGTCCATCGCGTCGAGCACCAGGGTGCCTTCGGTGTCGAGCACCCACTCCGGGACCGTGGTCACCTGATCGATGACGAGCGCGGCCCGCAGCGTCAGCGGAGAGCCGGCGGCCGACGCCTGCGCCACCAGGGTCTGGGCCCCGGGACCGATCGGATAGCCCTCGGGGAGGAAGCGGACGCCTGGCATCGGGGAGACGGGCTGGGTCACGTTCGCTTGCTCCAGCATGGCCACTGCTCTCGCATAGAGTCGGTCACCGGTTCGCAGTGCCAGCAGGTCGTCGATCACCAGGTCGGCGAGCCCGAGAGAAGGATCCCCGTCCGCCGCGGCGAGGAGATGATCACGGATCCCCTCGATCCCGAGCTGCCATGATTCGAGCGCCAGGTCGAGGACGGCGATCACGCCGATCATGTCTCCCCCGGCGTCGTCGAACCCCGCGAACTCACTCCGGATCGAAGTGAAGCGGGCCACCGCCTCGTTGGTGGCAGTCGTGAACTCGACCCGATCGACGGTGCCCGTGCGGGCAAGGATGTCCAGAAACACGTCCGCGCGCCGCGACAGCTGCATCGCCTTCGACCGCAGGTCCTCGGCGAGCAGCGGAGAGGACGGCGTAGCCGCCTGGCTGAGACCGATGGCCGCCAGGAGCACGAGGAGCAGGGCCAACGGCAGCAGCCACCGACGACGCCGTCGGGGGCGGCCGAACGGATCGTTGATCAAGTGGGCGAAGAGGGATTCGAGAACTGCGAGACGGACATCTGTTCATCGTATGCGCTGTGGGGGATTGCGACTACCGCGCTCGGGCGGACAGCAGCGCCACGGGCTACGTCATCGGATCATGTCGTGGTCATCGCAGAAGCGCCTTGGCTGAACCGGAGGGGCCATCAACGGGATGTCTCGCAGACAGGCATTGACCGAGGCTTACTCGAAGTGCGTGTTATCCAGACCGACCTGACGACTGACAGTTTCCGTCGGACCGCGGACCGTTCTTCGAGCGCCGCGGCCGGTCAGCCCCCGACGGCGTCGGGGTCGATCCTGCCGATGGTGGGGAGGTCGGTGGGCATCAGCGGGCGGGGAAGGTTCTTCTGCCAGCGCTCGATATCGTCGCGGTCACACGCCGGACACAACTCCACCATCTGGATGCCGACTACCGACAGCTGGGTTCCCCGACTCCGTTCGAGGAGCGCCTTGGGGACGGCGACGAGGTCCGTACGGCCACACGTGGCGCACTTCCGCACGAGAGAGCGCGACCAGACGTATCCGCAGCCGCCAGACGTGACGGTGATCTCCGTATCGCCGCCAACTCCCGAGAGGTCATCGTCCTCTCCACAGACCAGGCACGAGATGTCGAGAGCCACACGCAACCTCCGGCCCACACGATACGGGAACCGGCCTCCCCCGACCCGGAGTGCACACGTGGGCCACGCTCGCACTCGGCGAGATTCTTGATCGTCGTCTCGCGACTCATCTGATGCGGCGTTCTCGGTCTTGGCCAGGCGAGCGACGACGAAATCCGGAGCCAAGCGCTCGATCAGGACGTCATCGCTTTCGAGAGATGAAGACTTTCAGCAGAGCGCACTGGTGGGTTCGGGCCACCGCCAAGAGTGATCTGGGTACGTTTGGGCAACTGCACCACGATCGACATCGAGCAGGCGATCGAACGAGACCCCGGCGTAGTCATGGGCTTGCTTTCGGATGCGACGACTGGCAGAGAGGCGGTGGACGCGTGGGACGCTGCGCCCATCAGGAGGCATCGCGCGCTCATCGCACAGCTCTCGGCGGACCTGAGGCACCGCCGGCTGTGCTCGATTCACCCGCCAGGGCCGCCAACCTGCTTGGTCGGACGCTGGTCGCGGTCGCCGTACCACGCCGCGTCACCGAACGGTGCGTCGAACCCTGAGCTGAAGAGCGACAGCACTTCGTCCGGATTCGTGCATTCCTCGAGGAACCCGAACTCGATCCACGCGTCGCACGGCGCCTCCCACACCACCCACAGTGCGTGTCGACCCGCTGGGAGTCCGTCGGGGAACTCGTGGACGAACCACTCGCACGTGACCAGGCCTTCCTGGTTGCGATAGTTGGGGCCGCACCCGGCGGCGTCGCCACGCACCACGTAATCGGCGGTGTAGCGGACAGTCACACCGGTGGGCGCACCACCGAACTCGCCCGGAACGTCCATCGGTGTGACGTAGACGATGACGGCAAAGCCCTCGCCGAGCGGTTCGTCCCCCGACACGGGGAACCCCTCCCGGAGGTGGAACGGTGTGCGGGCCGCGAAGGTCCCCGAGCCGAGCCCGGAGCCCGCCGGGTCCATGAAGTGCGCGTCCCGGTAGCAGACCTCGGACCAACAGATCTCGAAGAGGAAGTCGAGGTGCACGGTGCCGGGAAGCGACGTGATCGCCCCCAGCGGGAGCGTCTCGCCACCACGGTCACCGGCAACCGCGGTCGCGAAGTCCGGGACGGGGGTCCCGCCGGTGGGGGCCGCGCCCGACGCGTCGGCGACCGGAGCTTCAAAGTCGGGGTTCGGGTTCCCATCGCCGAACAGGCCCCCCATGCCACTGGACTCCTCCCCGTCGACGTCTCGGTACGACCAGGCTCCCGTCTCGAAGGGAGCGTCGAACCCCGAAAAGAACAGCGACATCACCTCGTCGGGGTCAGCGCATCCCGCGGCCAACCCGTACTCGACCCACGCCCAGCAGGGTGCCTCCCACACCGCCCACATGGCGTGGCGACCGGCCGGGAGCCCGTCCGGGAACTCGTGGACGAACCACTCGCAGGTGACGGTGCCGATCTGGTCCTCGTAGGTGGGACCGCAGGCATCGGTCTCGCCACGGACGACGTAGTCGGCGGTGTAGCGGACGGTCACACCGGTGGGCGCACCACCGGCCTCACCGGGGGCGTCGAACGGCGTGACGTAGAGGACAACGGTGAAACCCTCGCCGAGCGGCTCGTCGCCGGTCACCGGGAACCCCTCGCGTACGTGGAACGGCGTGTCGGGGTCGAAGCCACCGGAACCGAGGCCGCTGCCGGAGGGATCGATGAAATGGGCGTCGCGGAAGCAGTTCGGGGTCCAACACAACTCGAACAGGAAGTCGAGACGAACCGAGTCAGGGAGGGTCGAAACGACTCCGAGCGGCAATGGACCAGCGCCGTCGTCGCCGGGAACGGCCGTGTCGAGGTCGGGGAACGGCGTCCCGCCGCTCGGATCGCTCCGCACCACGTCAGAGGCGGACTCGGAGCCCACGGTCGTGGTCGGTGGGGCGGGATCCTCGGCCGCGTCCGGCGCGAACCGAGACAGCAACGCGGCACCACCGATCAGCGTCACGACGACGAGCGCGGCGGCGATCGCAGTCGGCACACCCCGCGTGCGAGCCGGCGTGTGGCGTCCGGAGCGTCGCACGTCTGCCGCGTCGA
>CAZCRP010000167.1:0-6535 GCA_964501055.1 uncultured Acidimicrobiaceae bacterium | reverse complement strand
TCGACTCCTTCGCCGATCGCCGCGGCGAGCAACGCCCGCCCCTCGCCGCCGCGTGGCCCGGTGAGCGGCCCCGCCAACGCCACCACCTGGATGTCGACCAGGTCGACCAGTCGGTCGCGCACCGCGATCAGCGCTCGGACCGACTTCAACCCGTTGCTCACGTCCACATCGGCGTGCGTGCGGATGGCCGTGGCACCCGAGAGGAGCAGGCGCCGCGCCGCCTTCTCGGCCCTGGCCTCGATGTCGGCCTGGTCCACCGACGGCCACCCCGCCAGGGTGACCTCGATGGCGGTGGCGAGGTCACCACTGGGGTTGGGGAAGCGGTCGGCGGTGAACGCCTTGTCGAGATGGGCGTGGGGCTCGGCCATCGCCGGCAGTAGGAGCCTGCCCTCCAGGTCGACGACGTGGTCGGCCGTGTCGTCCGAATCCGTGACCAGGCCGTCCCGCACGGCGACGGCGGCGCGAGAGCCGTCGACGAGGAGGGCGTCGGCCAGCAGGACGTCGACGGGCATCACCGGACGATAGCGACCCGCCCTCGGGGACCACCCTGGGTCTGTGCGCCGGGTAGGTTCGGGCCGTGGACCTCGCACTCGTCGTCGTCGCCCCCATCTCGGCGGATGACCGGGAGATACGCCACGCGCACGCAGCACGGCGGGCGCTGTCGCCCCGGCACGTGGTCGAGACGATCGACCTCGTCGCAGAAGGCGTCACCCCGGCCATGAGCCGCACCGAACGCCTCCACTACGAGAGCGGTGATCCCATCGTCGACCCGACGCTGGCGATCCATGCCGAGGCCGTCCGCCGCGCCGGCGTGATGGTGTTCGTGTTCCCCACCCGCTGGTGGACGCCTCCGCAGGTCCTCAAAGCGTGGCTCGAGCGGGTGTTCGTGCCGGGCGTGGCTTTCGTGCTCGACGAGCAGCGACGAGTGCGCCCAGCGCTCGGCGAGCTCCGGGCGGTGGCGGGGATCACCTCCCACCAGCGGCCGGACGCCATCGAGCACGCCGGCGACGGTGCCCGCAGGATGCTGTTGCGCACGATGCGGCTCAACGCCCCGCGCCGGGTCAGGACCGAGTGGCTGGTCGACCCGCACGAGCGCCAGATCAGCGAGAGGCTGGGCGCGCTGTGAGGGTGCTGGTGGTCTTCTGTCATCCGGTGCCCGACTCGTTCGACGGCCACGTCAAGGACATGACACTGGCGGGTCTCGAATCGCACGAATGCCGTCTCGTGGACCTGTACGAGGGCCGGGATCTGCCGCGCTGGTTCTCCGCCGCGGACGCCGCCGATCTCCGCTGGGCGCGGGCGGTGGTGCTCGTCTATCCGACGTGGTGGTCCTCGCTCCCCGCCCCCTTGATGGGGTGGATCGAGGACGGACTCGACCAGGGGTGTTGGCGACACCTCACCCGGCTGGTGGCCGTGACGACCCACGGCTCCAGCCGGATGCTCAACCGGATCACGGGCGGCATCGGCGCCCGCATCGTCCGCCAGGGCCTCCCCGCACAGATGGCACCGGATGCCAGAGGCGTGTTCCTGGCGATGTACTCGGTCGACAGGAGCAAGGCTCGGGATCGCCGCCGCTTCGCAGACCGCATGGCGTTGGAGGTCCCGCACGCCCTGAGCTAGAGGGGCAGTTGCAGCGCCTTCACCTCGGCCAGCGCCTCGGCGAGCGAACCGACGATCTCTCGGAACACGCGTCCGCCGGCTTCCTCACTGGCGGCGGTGGGGTCGCCGATGTGACCGTCGGGTCCGAAGTCGTCTGACGTCCACCCGAACGTCACCGGTCCCCCGAACCGGACATGGCGGTTGGCGAGGTCGGGCACCCTGGCAACGGCGAGGTCCATGCGGACGAGGTCCGGGGCGAGGTGGAGCATCAGCGACGTCTCCAGGTAGCCCCCGTGAACTCCCATGCCCCGTTCCGACTCGGCCGAGTCGCCTCCCTGGTCCGGCGGGACCATCGGGTGCGCGAGGAACGTCATCAGCCCGGTGGCGAGGCGGATCTCACGACACGCCACGTTGAGGAGGGCGCTGTTGCCGCCGTGGCCGTTGAGGAAGACCAGGCGGCGCGCCGGCAGCCCCGCCACCGACCGACCGAGGTCCTCGACGACCGACAGCATGGTGCGAGCGCCCAGCGACAGCGTTCCCGGCGCCCACGAGTGCTCGTTCGAGCGCGAGACGGCGAGCGGCGGGAGCAGCCACAAGTCGAGGTCGTCCCCGTGCTCGGTGACCACCGCCTCGGCCACCCGCGAGGGGACGACGAGGTCGGTGTTGAGCGGCAGATGCGGGCCGTGCTGTTCGATGGCGCCGATCGGCTGGATCACCACCGATCGCGAGGACACCCGGCCGGCGATCTCCGGTGCCCGCAGCTCCTCTAACCGCCTGCTCATAGAGCCACGCTACCCGCCCCGACCCGAACCCTGGGTTCCTCGGTACGCATGCGTACCGAGGAACCCAGGGTTCGGGCGTCACAGGCTCAGTTGCCGAGGCCGATCGAGGGGTCGATGAACTCGTTCGTGGAGATGTCGGCGGCGGTGAGGCCGTCCCGCACGTCCATGCCGGCATCGACCATCGCGTCGATCACTGCCTGCACCCTGGCGGGGTCCATGTTGCCGATCGTCGAGTCCGGTCCGTTGCCGACCAAACCGAGGGCCACCTGGGTGGCGATCGAGTACTCCGCCACCCCCTGGTCGTACACCCAGAAGCTGTCGTACTGCTCGACGGCGTCGATCACCATGGCGTTGACTCTGGACGGATCCTCGGCGTAGTCGACCGCTGCCTGCTGCATGATCGGCACGAGCAGTTCGAGGCACGGGCGCAACGGCTCGAGATCCGATGCCCGGATCGCCAGCGCCTGGCTGTACACCTGGAATCCGGCGTCGTGGATCAGCTGGAACGCCACCGGCTTGCCCCAGTCCGCGAACACGAACTCGTAGTTGTACGGCTCGGCCGAGGCGAAGCCCTGCTGGGCGATGGCGCCGCCTTCGGTGATGAACCGGGCGGGACTGCCGTCGTATGAGGGGTCGATCTGGTCCGCCGACAGGATCCCCTGCGCCACCAGCACCTCGGCGAACGTGCCGCCGGCGAACACGTTGATCGTCACACCCAGCTCACCGAGGTCGGCGATCGTCTCGACCTCCGGATAGGTCTCGGGATCCCACATGATGATCTGCGGGTTCTTCTCGAGCGGGGAGATGACCGCGATCGTCGGTGCGTCGTCCGCGAGAGCCACCGCCTCGTCGGTGGAGATGAACCCGAAGTGGATCTCCGGTTCGGTGTACATCTGGGTCGAGACCGGCTGGAAGCCGATCGCCGGACCGCCGGTCCGCACCTGGACGCTGATCCCCGTGTCCTCCCCGCCGGCGACCAGCGACCCCGTCACGGTCTGGTTCTGGACGTCCACCACGTAGTCGTCACCGACCAACTGATAGGTCCCACCGTGCTCGGCCTCGGGGAACCAGTCGGTCTGGATGATGATGGGATCCGGGCACACGTCGGCCAGCGACACCATCGTCTCGCCGTCGTCGGTCCCCTCGGTCGCCTCGGTCGTACCGGCAGCCGTGGTGGTCGTCTCGGCCGCCGCCGTCGTCGTGGTCGTGTCGGTCGCTCCGTCATCACCGCCGCAGGCGGCGGCGACGAGCGCCAGCACCACCAGGACGACCAACGTGCGACTTCGTGTCGTGTTTCTCATCGGTTTCCTCTCTCTTTCCACCGCCCGGCCGCCCCGGCCGGGAAGATCCTCACTCCTGCCCCGACTCGTCCCAGGGGCCCGTCACCCGCTCCTGCAGCCAGCCGAAGAACAGGAAGACCGCGACACCCAACGCCGAAGAGACGATGATCGAGGCCAGCAGTTGCTCGCCCTGCAGCCGATTCGCATAGCGAAGCAGCAATTGGCCGATACCGATCTCACCCCGCCCGAAGAAGAAGTCCCCGACGATGGCACCGATGACCGCCAGGCCGGCCGAGATCCGCAGCCCGGCGAACAGCGCCGGGAGCGAGGCGGGGAACATGAGTTTGCGCAGGCGGGTCCAGCGCGAGGCGTGGTGCAGGGTGAACAGGTCGTGCATGGCGCGCTGGGCCGACAGCAGGCCGAAGAGGGTGTTCACGATGATCGGGAAGAGGGAGATGATCACGCAGATCACCACGCGTGGCATCAGCCGATATCCGAACCAGAAGCCGAGCAGCGGGACGATGGCGAGGATCGGAATCGCCTGCAGCGTGACGGCGTAGGGGAAGATCGCCCGTTCGATCAGCTTCGACTGGCTCATGATCACTGCCAGCAGGACTCCGACGATGATCGAGATCGTCAATCCGATCATGGCCACCTTGGTCGAGGACCACAGGGCGCCCATCATCTCGGTGAAATTGCCTCGGTCGAGGAAGCCGACCTGCACCACCTCGTGCGGGGGCTTGAGCAGGAAGCGGCGCGGCGGATCCAGCACGACATAGCTGATGAAGTACCACACCCCCAACAGCAGCGTCCCGAAGGCAACAGGCGGCACCACCTGGCGCGTAAAGCCCGCACCACGCCCGCGGCTCGCCGGACCCGTCGTCTCGACGGTCTCGGTGGTTTCGAGCGGGGCCTGCAGCGTCACGTGTGACCCGCCATGAGCGAATGGCTGATCTGGCCGGACAGCTCCGCGAACGCCGGATCGAAACGAACGTCGGGTGAGCGGGGATAGCCGAACGGCACGTCGTAACTGGCGACGATCCTGCCGGGCCGCGTCGACATGACCAGCACCCTGGTGGACAGAAAGACGGCTTCGGCGATCGAGTGGGTGATGAACAGGCCGGCGAAGCGCTCTTGGACGAAGAGCGCCAACGTCTCCTCGTTGAGCCGGGCGCGGGTGATCTCGTCGACTGCCCCGAAGGGCTCGTCGAAGAGGAACACCGGCGGCTTCAGGGTGAGCGTGCGCGCCAGCGATGCCCGCATGCGCATGCCGCCGGACAAGGCCTTGGGGTAGTGGTCCTCGAAGCCGACGAGGCCGACGAGGTCGATGGCATCGGCGGCCAGCCGCCGCCGGTCAGCCACCGGCAATCCGTGCAGCTCCGCGAGCAGTTCGACGTTCTGGCGGACGGTCCGCCACGGCAGCAGCGTGGCGTCCTGGAAGACGTACCCGAGGCGCTCCCGATCGATGTCCACGGCACCTGCGGTCTGGGGAAGGAGACCCGACGCGATTTTGAGGATGGTCGACTTCCCGCAGCCGGAAGGTCCGACGATGGTCACGAACTCGCCGCGCGAGACGTCGAAGGACACGTCGTCGAGGGCATGCGTGCCATCAGGGAAGATCATCGAGATGTTCCGGAACGACAGCGCAGTGTCCGGCATGCCCTGTCCTCCTGTCGCCTGCATTGGATTGCGGCGAATCTAGTACCGGAGAGGCTCACTTCTCCCGGTCAGCTGACCAGCCGCCGGACCCAGTCCTCCAACCCTGGCGCGCCGGCGCCCTCGGCGATCTCGCTGGCCCGTGTCACGTATCGCTGTCGGGCGGGATGATCCGCCGGCAGATGTCTGGCGGCCATCGCCATCAGTTCGAAACCGACCCAACGCAGTCCCCTCTCCAACGCCTCCTCGACCAGGTCGTCGAAGGCCCGGACCGCCCCGTCGACATCCCCATCGACGAGTGACAGCATCGCCGCCGCCCACGATTCGAGGGTCGTGGTGAGCGGTCCGACCGGAAGCTCGGCCACCATGGCAGCCACTTCCTGGAGCAGTTCGCGGTCGCCCTCGATCGACGCTCCTTCCAAGGCGATCGACGCGGCCACCCCGGGTGCGAAGTCCAGCGCGAAATGGCGGCGGCCCAGCTCGAAGACTTCTCGGCCCTTGCAGCCGATCAGGTCGACGCCGGCCTGGCGCCGCTCGATCGAGAGCAGGGACTGCGGATCGCTCACTTCCCGGGCGATCTCCTTCGCCTGTGCGAACAGTTCTGCCGCCGCGGCGGTGTCCCCCCGGGCCAAGGACAGCTCGGACCGCCCCACGAGCGCATTGACCCGGTCGGACGGCTCGCTGCTGAGCACCGGGTCCGTGAGCACCCGCTCCATGGCGTCGTAATCCATGGACAGCGAATACGAACCTGCCAGGTTGCCGACCACGAAGCTGGCATGGCCGCGGTCACCGAGTCGCTTCGCCTCTTCGAACGCCTCCTCGTTCACCCGTATCGCGATCTGATGGTCATTGGCTGCGTAGCCGATGTTGATGAGGCACCGCAGCATCACGTCAGACAGTCCGTGGGCGCGTGCGATGTCCAGCGCACCCCAGAGCAGTGCCATCGCCTGACGGGGGCGGTTGATCGAGAGCCCGGTCCCGCGGGTGACGAGGGCGTCGGCCACGTCTTCGACGAGGTTGAAGCGCTCCACCGCTCCCAGCGCCCGATCAGCCAGCTCCGCAGCGCCGGTGACGTCGCCCAGCAGGAGCCGGGTTCGAGCCAGGTACACCGCAGCCCGCGCCAGATGCGGGTCGGCGGCGAAGTCGGGATACTCGGCCAGATGCGGCTCCAACTCGGCCCGCGCCAGGTCTGGCCGCCGGGTCTCGTCGGCGACACGG
>CAZCRP010000166.1:0-6578 GCA_964501055.1 uncultured Acidimicrobiaceae bacterium | reverse complement strand
ATCCTCGCCCTCGCCGACCCGGAACTGGCCGACGCGCTCGCCACCTACCGCCGTTCGCAGCAGGAGAAGGCGGCGCGCGGGGACGCCGAGGTCGCCGCCCGCACCGGCCGGGACCCAGAGGCCCGAGGGGCGGGCAGCCGGTAGGCTCCGAGGATGGTCATCGAAGCCATCCGCACCGCCAGTCTCGGCGACACGTCCTATGTCCTCGCTCACGACGGCACCGGCATCGTCGTCGATCCTCAGCGCGACATCCGCCGGTTCCGCGACGCCATCGAGCGGCTCGAGATCACCGTCACCCACGTCCTCGACACCCACATCCACAACGACTACCTGTCCGGCGCTCCGGCGCTGGCCGGCGAGTACGGGGCGGATCTCGTGCTTCCGGCAGGGGCCGGGGCCGCCTACCAGTTCGTCCCGGCCTTCCATCACGAGGACATCAAGGGCGACGGCGCGCTGACGATCCGACCCATCCACACTCCCGGCCACACCCCGGAGCACACCTCGTATCTGGTGCTCATCGACGGGTCCCCGGCTGCGGTGTTCACCGGCGGAAGCCTGCTGGTCGGCTCGGCGGGTCGTAGCGACCTCCTCGGCATCGAGTTCGCCGAGTCCCTCGCCCGGCTCCAGTACCTGTCCGTGAACCGGCTGGCTGAACTCCCCGGCGAGGTGGAGGTACTCCCGACACACGGCGCCGGATCGTTCTGCACGGCGTCGGGCTCGGCCGGAGGTGGAGGCTCGACGGTGGCGGCGGAGCTCCGATCGAACCCGGTGCTCCAACACTCCGACGCCGACGCGTTCGTGGCCGCACAGTTGAGTGGCCTCGCGCCCTACCCCGACTACTACGCCGCCATGGCCCCGATCAACCGGCGCAACCCCGGCGTGATCGACTCGGTCGTGGTTCCCCTGGTGCCTGCCAGCCTGGTGGACCTCGACGGCTGGATCATCGACCTCCGACCCCGCGACCGCTACCTGGCGGGCCATCTCCCCGGCTCTCTCGGCATCGAGTGGGGGTCGTCCTTCACACCGTGGGCAGGCTGGCTGGTGCCGTTCGGAGCCCCGATCCACCTCGTGCTCGACCCGTTGCAGAACCCGGTGTGGGCTGCGACCGAGTTGGGGCGCATCGGTTACGAAGTGAGCGGAGCCACCACCGACCTGACGCGGGTCGAATTGGTCACCGGCCGGCGCGGGTCGGTGGCTGACATGGCGGAGGCGCTCGAGGCAGGCAAGACGGTGGTCGACGTCCGCGACCCCAACGAGTGGGAAGCGGCCCACGCGGTCGGCACGGTGCACCGGTACGTGCCGGACCTGCGCCACGACATTCCCGGCAACGACGAGGTGTGGCTCGTCTGCGCGTCAGGATTCCGCGCCGCGATCGCGGCCGGATTGGTCGAGCGCGCCGGACGGACCCCGGTCACCGTCTCCGATGGCGGAGTGGCCGGTCTGCTCCAGGAGCACCCCGAGTTGCGGGCGGACTGATCGGCATCAGTCGGGTTCGGACACCAGCCAAGCACCCAGGCCGGCCAGCGCCAGCACCAGCACCGCCAGCGCTCCTACCCACGGCAGCAGCCACACGAGCACCAGGAGCGGGAACCCGGCCACGAAGCGGGCGTAGGACGACCACTGGGGTCGCAGTCTCGAGCCGACTGCGAGCGACACGGGGACCGGTGCCGTCAGGAGGCCGAGGAACACCACCGACGCCAGCGCGATGGCCACGGGAACGAGCACGAGCACCAGCGGCCCGCTACTCGAGAGGGAACTGACCGCCACGATGCCGGCGGTGACGATGAGGATCGCCAACGGCACGGATGCCACGCCCACCCCCCACGCCAGCGAGGCCAAGGGCCGGCGAGCCAGCGCCGACGCCGCTGCCAGCGCTCGGCCCGGAACCGCCCACAAGATCCCCAGCCCGAGCCCCAGCGCGGCGAACAATCCCACGATCTGGCCCAGGAGACGCACCCCGCGTACCCGCAGGTTGGGCGCGAGTGCCCTGGTGCGCGTGATGTTGCCGTCGATGCCGGCAGTGTCGGCCACCGTGGCCTCGTCGTCCGAGGTGTACACGACGTCGCCTTCCACGCGGAGTCCGGGCAGCAGTGTCACCGCGCCGGCGGTCACTCTCACGCCCCCCAGCACCGACCCTCCGATCCGCACCCTGTTCTGCGTCCCTTCGACCCTGCGCTCCACACGTCCGAGCAGTTCGGCGGTGCGCGCCCACACCAGCAGGTCGCGGCCCACGACCGACGATGCCCCCGTCGTCAGCCCGACGGCCCCGACGAACAGGTCGTCCCCGATGTCGCCGTCGATCACGACGGTGCGCCCGCCCACCCGCACCGAGCCCTCCACCCGGCCGGTGATCTCGATCCGATCGGACACCGCCACGACATCTCCCTCCACCACGCCGTCGATGCGAATGGAGTCGAACGCCACCGCGGTCAGGTCCCCCTGGATCACGCCAGACACGACGATCGTGTTGCCGGCGGCGTAGAGGTCCTCGGTGATCACGTCGTCGGCGCGGATCAACACCACGCTGCTCTGCACCCGCTGTGCCGCCGCCGGGAGCGGCAACAGGCCCACCACCAGCGTGACGATGGCCAGCAGGCCGAGCGCCCGCCGTCTCGTGCTCATGCCGTGACCGGTCACTACAGCGGAATGGCGTTGGCGGTGAGCTCGAGGAGCGGCCCCGGGAGCAGCCCGAGGAGGATCGTGACGATGGCGGCGATGGCCACGACCGCTCGCCCCAACGAAGCCGGTGTCACGACGACTGCGGGATCCCCGTCCTGCATGTACATCGCCACGATGACTCGCAGGTAGAAGGCGACTCCGACCACCGACGCCAGCACCGCCACGATGACGAGCCACTCGAACCCGCCCTCCCAGGCGGAGCGGAACACACCGAACTTGGCGACGAAGCCCGACGTGAGCGGTAGCCCGGCCATGCCCAGCAGCAGCACCGTGAAGCCGCCCGCCAGCACCGGCTGGCGGCGGGACAAACCGGCGAACGACGCGATCGACGTCGGACCGCCGGTCGCCCCGGCGACGGCCGCCACCACCGCGAAGGCGCCGACCAGCTGCAAGGCGTACACCGCCAGGTAGAACCACACCTCACGCGTTCCCGCCGCACCGCCCACCATGCCGGTGAGGATGAACCCGGCGTGGGTCACGCCCGAATAGGCCAGCAGCCTGCGCACGTCGTCCTGCACCAGGGCGAAGAAGCCTCCCAGGACCATCGAGAGCACCGCCAACCCGGCGAGGAGCGGAGCCCACTCCTGACTGAGCGACGGAAAAGCGGTGAAGAGGATGCGGATCAGGGCGGCGAATCCGCCGATCTTGGCTGCCGCCGCCATGAATCCGACCACCCCGGCCGGAGCGCCCTGATAGACGTCTGGCGCCCAGGCATGGAAGGGCGCCGCCGAGATCTTGAAGGCCAGACCGACCACGAGCATCGCCAGCCCGATCAGCAGCACCGCCGGCCGGGTGACGATGTTGGCGGTGAGGAAGCTGCGGGCGGCGAGGATGCTCAGCTGGCCGGTGGCGGCGAACACGAGCGCCACCCCGTAGACGAACACGGCCGACGCCACCGAGCCGAGGAGGAAGTACTTCAGCGCCGCCTCGTCCGACGAGGGACGATCGCGGGTGATGCCGGCCAGCACGTACAGGGCGATCGACCCGACTTCCAGGCCGAGGAAGATCATCATCAGGTGCACCGACGCCGCCATCAGCGTGAAACCGGAGGTCGCCAGCAGCACGAGCGCCAGTGCTTCCGCTCCCCGGCGGCCCAACCGCTCGAACAGCTGCCAGCCCGAGGCGACCGCCAACCCGGCCACCGCAATCATCACGAAGCGTGCCAGCACGGAGCCGTGGTCCAGGACGATCATCTGCCCGAAGGGCAGGAACCCGGCCACGAAGTCGGGCGATCCGGGAGCGGAGAGGAGCTGATCCACGCGGAACCACTGCCACACGGTGAGCCCGAAGGCGCCTACCAGCACCGCGGCGGCCAGCGCCCCCAAGCGCCTGATGGGAGGCAGGAACTGGACCTCGACGAGCAGCAGGATGGCGGCCCCCACCGCCAGCACCACCTCGGGCCCGATCGCCAGCCAGGAGACGTCGGGGAGGGCGAGCGGAGCCTGGGCGATGATCATCGGCTACCGCCATCCGCGACGTACAGGTCGGCCAGCCGGCCGGGAGCGGGTATCTCGAAATCGGTCACCGCTTCGATCCGGTCGAGCACTGCTTCGGTGGAAGCCGCCGTCTTCTCCAACAGCAGTTGCGGATAGAGCCCGAGGAGAAGGATGAGCGCCACGAGCGGGGCCATCAGGGCGATCTCGCGCCCATCGATGTCGGTCAGCGCCCGGTTCTCCGGCTTGTCCGGCTCCCCGGTGAACACCCGCTCGTAGGCCCACAGCAAGTAGACGGCGGCGAGGATGACGCCGGAGGCGGCGATGATCGCGAAGACCGGCAGCGTGGCGTAGCTGCCGATGAGCACCAGGAACTCGCCGACGAAACCGTTGAGGCCGGGGAGGCCGATGGAGGCGAAGGAGACGAACAGGAACAGCCCGCCGTAGATCGGCATCACCTTCGACAGCCCACCGAAGTCTTCGATCCTCTTGGTGTGCCGCCGCTCGTAGAGCATGCCGACCAGGAGAAAGAGCGCGCCCGTCGTCAACCCGTGGTTCACATTCTGGATGACCGCACCCTGCAGGCCGGCGGAGGTCAGGGCGAAGGTGCCGAGCACGATGAAACCCAGATGGCTGACCGACGAGTAGGCAACGAGCTTCTTGAGGTCGGGTTGGACGATGGCGACCGCCCCTCCGTACACGATGCCGATCACCGCCAGCACCGCCATGATCGGCACCGCATCGACCGACGCCTGCGGGAACAGTCCCAGGTTGAACCGGATGAGGCCATAGGTGCCGAGCTTCAGCATGACCCCGGCCAGGAGGACCGAACCCGCCGTCGGCGCCTCCACGTGGGCGTCGGGGAGCCAGGTGTGCAACGGAAAGACCGGCACCTTGATGGCAAAGGCCAACCCGAATGCCGCGAACAACAGACGCTCGTGGAGTGGGCCGAGCTCCAACCCGAGTAGATCCTGGTACGCGAAGCTCGGAGCTCCCACCTGCTCTCCGTGCAGGAAGGCGAGAGCGACGATCCCGGCGAGCATCAGGGCCGACCCGAACGCGGTGTAGATGAAGAACTTGATGGCGGCGTAGATCCGCCGGTCCGAGCCCCACACGCCGATGATGAAGTACATCGGGACAAGAATCGCCTCGAAGAAGATGAAGAACAGGAAGAGGTCCAGCGCCAAGAAGGTGCCGATCAGCCCCGCCTCCAGCACGAGGATCGAGGCGACGAATTCCTTCACGCGATGGTCGATGGCGGTGCTGGCGGCGAGCGCGATCGGGAAGAGGATCGTCGTCAGCAGCACCATGCCGAGCGAGATTCCGTCGATGCCGACGTTCCACTCGATGCCCCACGGCTCGTACCAGGTCACTCGTTCGGTGAACTGGAACGTGGCCACCCCGGCCTGGAACTGGAAGAAGATCACCGCCGCGAGGGCGAGGGGCACGAACGACAACAAGAACCCCACCGGGAGGAACAGCTCCTGGCGGCGGCGAGGAAGGAAGGCAACGACGACGGCCGCCAGAGCAGGTGCCGCGATGAGCCATGCGAGCATCAGGCTCCCCCCGCCCACAGCAGCCACACGACCACCAGCAGCAGCCCACCGACGAAGCCGGCCCCGTAGTTGCGGACATACCCGGTCTGCACCACCCGCACTCGACCCCCCGTCTGCAGGAACAGCCGGCCCACCCCGTTCACGATGCCGTCGATCACCGGCAGGTCGAAGCGGAACGCGGCCGCCTCCGAGAGCTTGCGTCCCGGCGTGACCACCGCGGCGCCGAACAGGTCGTCGATCCGGTAGGCGTCGCCCCAGGCCCGCCACAACGGCCCAAACCCATCCTGGAACTGAGCCCACACCTCGCGCGGCCGGGTGTAGACGAATCCGCCCATGGCGTTTTTTAATGATACGGCGACCACCGAGACGGCTGCCAGCAGCAGGAACATTCCGATCCCTGCCGGCGGATGGGCCAAGGCGATGCCCTCGAAGGCCGGCTCCAGGAAGTGCTCCAGCCCGAGCCGGAAGGGAGTGTTGACGAGGCCGGCGCCGGCGCTGAGCACCGCCAACACGACCAGCGGCGCAGTCATCACCCGCGGCGACTCGTGGGGGTGGATCCCGTCATCCCAGCGAGGCCGGCCGAGAAAGACCATGACCCACTGCCGGGTCATGTAGAACGCGGTGAGCAGGGCGGTGACGAGGCCGATCACGTAGAGCACAGACGCGAATCCACCGGCGGCGAAGGCGACCGCCAGGATCTCGTCCTTGGACCAGAACCCGGAGAGGAGCGGAAAGCCGGCGATGGCGAGGGTGGCGACCCCCATCGTGGCGGCCGTCACCGGCATGTGCCGGCGCAGCCCGCCCATCTTCGTCATGTCCTGTTCGTCACCCATGCCGTGAATGACCGATCCGGCCCCGAGGAACAGCAACGCCTTGAAGAAGGCGTGGGTCATCAGGTGGAAGATCCCGG
>CAZCRP010000165.1:0-6605 GCA_964501055.1 uncultured Acidimicrobiaceae bacterium | reverse complement strand
GGCCGCCGCCTCGACCTCCTCGATCTCGTATTCGGGCGCCATGGACACGTCCGGGTCGGGCTCGGCGGCCTGCGGCGGTGCGGCCGGCGGCCGGGAGAGGGGCGGCTCGAATACCGGCAGTGGTTCGCGGGTGGCCGCCGGGTGTGCGACCGGCGGAGGTGCAGGTGGAGGGGAAAGTGGCTGTCCGGCAGTCCGGCGTGGGTAGGCCACGCGCTCGTCGGCCGGAGGCGGCGCGGGCTCGCCGGCCGGATGGCGGGGCAGAACGATCGGCGCTTCCTCGGTGCCGGCAGCCCTGGCGGCGGGCTCAACACGGGACGGCGGTGTCCAGATCGGCCTCGGTTCGAACATCGGAGCTTCCGGCTCCGGTTCTGGTTGGAGTCGTGGCTCTGCGGCGGGTTCGGGAACGGGCGAAACGGGGGGGGCCGTCGGAGGCTCCTCGACCGTCACTTCCTCGGCGGGCGCGCCGGCGGACTCCGCCACGGCCACGTCCGTCTTCTTCTTGCGGCGGAACACCCGCCGCTTGGTGAGCCGCGCCTGGAGGTCCTCGATGGCGGACACGCCCTCATAGGCGAAGCCGAGTGCGTCGGAGGCGATAAAGACCATCGGCTCGCCGGCGAGTTCCAGGGCGAACTGGTTCGAGAAGATGCGCTCGATGACGACGTCGTCTGCGCGCCAGGCGCCGAGCTCCTCGTCCCCTGACCGGATGATCACGAAGATGTCATCGATGCGCAGCGTGACAGGGATGCCGCTGCCGGCATCGTCTGGCAGTCGTAGATGACCCCTGAAATCCACCCTGTCGCGTCTCCGTCTGGTACGAGTTGGTCGTGTCCGGTCGGGCTGCGGACCCCCCGGTGGGCACAACCCACCTGGGATCGGCAGGTTCACCCCCGCGGTGAAGGGATTCTGTCAGATGGCGTACTCGGCCACGGGGGGACACGAGCAGACCAGGTTCCTGTCCCCACCCGGTCCGTCGACCCGACCAACAGGTGGAAAGTAACCCTTCGTACGCAACGATGGTACCGGGAAGGCGGCGACCTCGGCCGGATAGGCCCTCGTCCACTCGCCGATCAGGTCGGCGGCCGGATGGGGAGCCCGTACGAGCGGGTTGTCGTCTCGCGGCCACTCCCCGGATTCGACCCTGCCGATCTCCTGGCGGATCGCCAGCATCGCCTCCACGAAGCGATCGATCTCATCCAACGACTCGGACTCCGTGGGCTCCACCATGAGGGTGCCAGGCACCGGAAACGACAGCGTCGGAGCGTGGAAGCCGTAGTCGGCCAGCCGCTTGGCGACGTCTTCCGCGGTGATGCCCGAGGTCCTCGTCAGCGGGCGAAGATCGATGATGCACTCGTGGGCGACCCGGCCGTTGCGACCGCGGTAGAGGATCGGGTACGCCGACTCGAGCCGGGACGCCACGTAGTTGGCTGCGAGGATGGCCACCTCAGAGGCCCTCCGCAGACCTGCAGCACCCATCATGGCGATGTAGGCCCAGGGGATGGGCAAGATCCCCGCCGAACCCCACCGGGCCGCGGAGACCGGGCCGACCGCCGACGGGCCGCCGCTGACCGGGTGGCCTGGGAGGTATGGGGCGAGATGGGCCTTGACGCCGATCGGGCCCACTCCCGGCCCGCCTCCGCCATGCGGGATCGTGAACGTCTTGTGCAGGTTCAGGTGGGACACATCCGCCCCGAAGTCGCCGGGGCGGGCGATGCCGACCATGGCGTTGAGGTTGGCACCGTCGACGTAGACCTGACCGCCGGCCCGGTGCACGAGTTCGCAGATCTCGCCGATCGCCTCCTCGAACACCCCGTGAGTCGACGGATAGGTCACCATCAGCGCACCGACCGCACTCGCGTGCGCCTCGAGTTTGGCGCTGAGATCTTCCACGTCGACGTTGCCGTCGTCGTCACAGGCCACCACCACGACCTCGAAGCCGGCCATCACCGCAGAGGCGGCATTGGTCCCGTGCGCCGACGACGGAATGAGGCACACGGCACGGGCGGTCTCACCGTTGGCGCGGTGGTACGCCCGAATCGCCAGCAGGCCGGCGAGTTCTCCCTGCGACCCCGCGTTGGGCTGCAGGGAGATCGCGTCATAGCCCGTGATCGCAGCCAGCCACTTCTCGAGGTCGTCGATCAGGCGGTGATACCCCCTGACCTGATCAGCCGGTACGAACGGATGGATCGATGCGAAGCCGTCCCATGTGATCGGGATCATCTCGCTGGTGGCGTTGAGCTTCATCGTGCACGATCCGAGGGGGATCATCGAGCGGTCAAGCGCCAGGTCCTTGTCCGCCAACGCCCTCAGGTAGCGCAGCATCTCGGTCTCCGACCGATACCGGCTGAACACCGGATGGGTGAGGAAAGGAGTGGTGCGCGCGAGGGATGGCGGAATGGCGTCCCTCGGCGAATCCTCGGCTCGGGATGCGCCGAACGCCTGAAGCACCACCTCGACGTCGCCGCCGGTCGTGGTCTCGTCGCAGGTGATGCCGATGTGACGGCCGTCCACCCGTCGCAGGTTGATCCCACGGTCTCGCGCCTCGGCCATGACCTCGTCGGTGCGGTCGTCGGTGATCACGGTGACCGTGTCGAACCAGGTGTCGTGGCGGAGAGGCCAGCCGGAGCCGGCCAGCCCTGCGGCCAGTTCGGACGCTCGGTCGTGCACGTGGCGGGCGATGGCGGTCAATCCGGTGGGACCATGCCACGCCGCGTAGAGGCCGGCGATCACCGCCAGCAGCACTTGAGCCGTGCACACGTTGGAGGTGGCCCGCTCGCGGCGGATGTGCTGTTCCCGGGTCTGCAGTGCCAATCGATGGGCGATCCGTCCGGCCGGATCGCGGGAGACTCCGACCAGCCGGCCAGGCAGCGAGCGGACCAAGTCCTCGCTGGTGGCGATGTAGGCCGCATGCGGTCCGCCGAAGCCGAGCGGAACGCCGAAACGCTGGGTGGAGCCAACCGCGATGTGCGCGCCCCACTCGCCGGGCGGGCGGAGGAGGGTCAGCGCGAGCGGATCGGCGGCGGCAACGACCGTCACGCCTTCGGCGCGAGCGCGTTCGGCCAGGGGGCCGAAGTCCTCGATGGCGCCGGTCGACGACGGATACTGCACGAGGAGGCCGCACGCACCCGTCAGATCGAAGTGCGCAGGATCTCCGACGACCACCTCGATGCCGACGGGTTCCGCCCGCGTCTGCACGACCGCGATCGTCTGCGGGTGACAGCCGGCGTCGACGAGGAACCGGTCGCGCCGACCCTTGCCGGCCCGGTGGGCCATTGCCATCGCCTCGCCTGCGGCGCTGCCCTCGTCGAGCAACGACGCGTTGGCGACCGTGAAGCCCGTCAGGTCCTGGACCATCGTCTGGAAGTTGAGCAGCGCTTCCAGGCGACCCTGGGAGATCTCCGCCTGATACGGGGTGTACGCGGTGTACCACGCCGGACTCTCGAGGACGTTGCGCAGGATGACAGGCGGTGTGACGGTGTCGTGATAGCCCATGCCGATCATGGACTTGGCCGCGACGTTGCGCGCGGCGAGCACCCGCAGCCTCTCCACTGCCTCCCGCTCCGAGAGGGCCGGCGGCAGATCGAGCGCGTCGTTTCGGATCGCGGCCGGGACAGTCTCGTCGATCAGTTCGGCCAGCGACCCGGCCCCGACGACGTCCAGCATCGTCTCGATGTCCGTCGCGTCCGGCCCGATGTGCCGTTCGTGGAAGGGTCGGGATTCCATCACGCCTCCTCAGGTCGTCCGTCCCCCGCCCGGCCGGTCGTCCCGACACAGCGTTGCCTTCCCTGCGCGGTCCTGCTGCCTGAGAGATTCCGGGGATGGATTGCCCCTTCGGCGCCCTCCGAGGAGGAACTCTCCCGCCAGGTTCGTCGGCCCGCTCAGCCTACCGGCTGCGGGCGGATGGAGTTCCGAGCACCCGTCCGAAGCCCGCCACACTTGTTGCACGGGGCCACGAGCGACTCCTATCGTGCGACGAGCGGGCGGGAGGTCACCCCATACCTCTCGTTCGGCTGCGCGGCGGAGTGGGCACCATCCCCTGGCATGCCTCCTGAGCTCCGCTTGCCACCTCCCTTCGAGGGAGAGAGAAGACGAGGCCCCGGTCCCCCCTACCGGGGCCTCGTCTCGTTCACACGTTGAAGCGGAAGAACACGACATCGCCGTCGCGGACGACGTAGTCCTTGCCTTCCACTCGCATCTTGCCGGCCGCCCGCAAGGCTGCCTCCGAGCCGTGCTCCAACAGGTCAGGGATCGTGTAGACCTCCGCCCGGATGAAGCCCTTCTCGAAGTCCGAATGGATGGCGCCGGCCGCCTGCGGCGCCTTTGTGCCCCGGCGGATGGTCCAGGCCCGGATCTCGTTCGGCCCCGCCGTGAAGAACGTGTCGAGACCGAGCAGCGCGTAGACCTCGCGGGAGAGGCTCGCCAGGCCGGGCTCGGCCAGACCGAGATCGGACAGGAAGCCATCCCGATCTGCCCCGTCGAGTTCGGCGATGTCCGCCTCCGCCTGGGCGCATATCACGACCAGTCCCGCACCGGTTGCCTCGGCCACCTGGCGGACGACAGTCACGTGCTCGTTGCCCGCCAGCCCCGCTTCGTCCACGTTGCACACGAAGAGCACCGGCTTGGCGGTGATGAGTTGAGTGTCGCCCAGAGTGGCGAGTTCGTCGTTCGTGAGCGGCAGCGACCGGGCAGGATGGCCCTCGGCAAGCCAGTGATGGAGCCGCGCTGACACATCCAATGCGGATGCGAGCGACGCATCGCCGGTCCTGACCGCGCGACGGAGCCGCTCGACCCTTCGTTCGACCACCGCCAGGTCGGCGAGGATCAACTCGAGATCCACGGTGTCGATGTCCCTGGCGGGGTCGACCGATCCGTCCACGTGAGTGACGTCACCTTCGAAGCATCTCACCAGGTGGAGCACGGCATCCACCTCCCGGATGTGACCGAGGAATTGGTTGCCCAACCCTTCCCCTTGCGACGCTCCCTTCACCAAGCCGGCGATGTCGAGGATCTCCACCGTGGTCGGGACGACCCGCTTCGTGGCGATCACCGAGTTGATCTGCGCGAGCCGTCCATCGGGGACCGCCACCACTCCGACGTTCGGCTCGATGGTGGCGAACGGGTAGTTCGCCGCCTCGGCGCGGGCGGCAGTGAGGGCGTTGAAGAGCGTGGACTTTCCGACATTGGGAAGGCCGACGATGCCGGCTTGCAGCGCCATGGCTGAATCTCCAGTGGATCGGGCGGAAAGGTAGCCCGCCGAACGGTATGGTCCGCCGCCATGCACCTCGCAGTGATCGGGGCAGGGTCGTGGGGTACCACGGTCGCCGCTCTCGCCGCCCGCACCAACCCGGTCGTGCTGTGGTGCCGACGCCCCGAACTGGCCGAGGCGATCAACTCCTCGGGAGAGAACGCCGACTATCTGCCAGGGAATCGGCTCCCCTACGGCCTGCGGGCAACGGCGGATGCCGTCGAGGCGCTGACGGGGGCCGACGCGCTCGTGATGGGCGTCCCCTCCCACGGATTCAGGACCGTCCTCGAACAGCTGGCTCCTGCGGTGGCCTCCGATCTCCCGATCCTCAGCCTCACGAAGGGCATCGAACAGGAAACGCTGCTGCGCATGACCGAGATCGTCGCTGACGTCCTCCCCGACCACGACCCGGCGCTGGCCGGCGTGTTGACTGGCCCGAACCTGGCACGAGAGGTGATGTCGGGTGCGCCGGCCGCCGCCGTCGTCGGAATGGTGGACACGGGAGCTGCGGCCGAACTGCAGGCAGCCTTCATGGACCCCACGTTCCGGGTGTACACGAACACCGATGTGATCGGCTGCGAGTTGGCGGGCGCCCTCAAGAACGTCATGGCCATCGCCGCCGGAATGGCGAAGGGGCTCGGTTTCGGACAAAACACGCTGGCAGCCCTCATCACCAGGGCGCTGGCGGAGATCACCCGGCTCGGCGTCGCGATGGGCGGTCGGCACGAGACATTTGCCGGCCTCGCCGGAATGGGCGATCTGATCGCAACCTGCCAGTCGGACGAGAGTCGCAACAACCGAGTCGGGATGGCGTTGGCCCGCGGACGGAAGCTCGACGACGTCGTCGCCGAGATGCACATGGTCGCCGAAGGCGTCAAGACGGCGCGCCCCGTCTTGGATCTGGCCGCGCGCCATGGCGTGGACATGCCCATCGCCGCTCAAGTCGCCAAAGTCCTCCATGAAGGCGCCCACCCCCGCGAGGCGGTGCTGGCCCTGATGACCCGCGAAGCACGCCAGGAGGGATGACCCCCGCGGCAGAGGGGGCGAGTGACTTCGCTCCCCCCGCAGGGGGAGTACCGGCCCGAACATTCTCTCCCCCCGTAGGGGGGAGTACCGGCCGCAGGCCGGGGAGGGGGGAAACCTCCCACCGTGGACCAACGAGCTCGCTGACGCTCGCTACCCCCCTCGCCCGGGCAAAGCCCCGGGCGGTCCCCCCAAACTCCCTCGCTGCGCTCGGTCGCGAGGGGGACAAAAGAAGACCTCTCTCCCCCCCGCAGGGGGCAGTACCGGCTCGAACATTCTCCCCCCGTAGGGGGGAGTACCGGCCGCAGGCCGGGGAGGGGGGCAACCTCCCACCGTGGAC
>CAZCRP010000164.1:0-6658 GCA_964501055.1 uncultured Acidimicrobiaceae bacterium | reverse complement strand
CGAGGAGCCCGAAGCCGGTCACGTCGGTGGCGGTGCGCACGCCGGCCGTGCGGAGGGCGCGACCGGCCCGGTCGTTGAGTACAGCCATCTGCTCCACGACACGCAGGCGGAGGCCGTCAGGACAGGCGCCGCGCTTGATGGCCGTCGTGATGATGCCGGTGCCGAGCGGCTTGGTGAGCACGAGGACGTCGCCTGGCTCACCGGCGGCGTTGGTGACGACGTGAGCCGGGTCGACGAGGCCGGTGACCGCGAAGCCGTACTTCGGTTCGGCGTCGTCGACCGAGTGGCCGCCGACGATCGTGCAGCCGGCCGACTGCATCGTGTCGGCGCCACCGCGGATGACTTCGCCCGCCACCTCCCACGGGATCACGTCCCGCGGCCACGCCAGCAGCTGCAGCGCGGTGAGCGGGGTGCCGCCCATGGCGTAGACGTCGGAAAGGGCGTTGGCGGCGGCGATCCTCCCCCAGTCGTAGGGGTCGTCGACCACCGGCGTGAAGAAGTCCACGGTCTGGACGAGGGCCGTCCCGGGCGCGACCAGATACACCCCGCCGTCGTCGGAGGTGGCTGTCCCGACGATCAGGTCAGGATGGGAGGCGGCTGGGTGACCGTGCAAGGGGCGCAGGACCTGCGCCAACTCGGCTGAGCCGAGCTTGCACGCTCAACCGGCGCCGTGACTGAAGCTGGTGAGCCGTACCGATTCCACGCCCCGACGCTACCGCCCCCACCCGTCTTTTTAGCGGGGCAGCGCGTCATAGATGACGCGCGGCGCAGAGCAGAACGAGACGGGCGGCGGCGCCGCCCGTTTCGGTCTGCGTGGCGCGTCGATAATGACGCGCTCATTCGCTAAGAACGCGGCAGGGTTTCTATCGTTGGGGGCTTCCGCCAACGAAGAATGAACTTCCGATGTCTGACGACACCACTTTCCTGACGCCTGAGGCGCACCACAAGCTCGTCGAGGAGCTCGACTTCCTCACGACCACCGGACGCGCCGAGATCGAGGAGCGAATCCAGGCCGCCCGCGAGCACGGTGACTTGCGGGAGAACGCCGACTACGACTCCGCCAAGAACGACCAGGGGATGATGGAGGCTCGCATCCGCCAGCTGCAGTCGTTGCTCGACAAAGCCGAGGTGGGCGAGGTGGAGGCCAGCGACGAGGTGATCGTCGGCTCAGTCGTGACGCTCGTGGACGGCGACGGGGACGAAAGCGACTACTTCGTCGCCGCGCCCGAGAACAAGGCACCGGGACTGCTGCTGGCCTCCCCGTCGGGTCCGCTCGGCCAAGCGCTGCTCGGAGCCAAGGTGGGCGACGAAGTCAGCTACGACGCCCCCGGCGGAACGTTCACCGTCACGGTCAAGGACGTGAAACCCTTCCGAGGGTGAGCCGTCAGTAGCCTGAGCGGCGCCACGACCGGGACCCGCAAGTGAAGTTCAGCCTCCGCCGTCCGCGCGAACTCGCACGTCAGCTGCGTCTCGCCGCGCGCCGCCATCCCGAGGAGGTCAGCGAGTACCTCGACGAGAACTACGAGACCTGGGCTGCGATCGCCGAGCACACACCGAGCGACGCAGCAGACATCCTCGAGGCGCTCCCCAGCGAGACCGCCGAAGAGCTGTTCGTCGAACTCGAGGACGAGCAGGCGGCAGGAGTTCTCGAGGAGCTCCGTGACGATCTCGCCGCCGACTTCCTGCTGGTCATGGAGCCGGAGGCCGCAGCCAGGGTGATCGAGGAAATGGCCGCCGAGGAGGCCGTCGACATCCTCGAGCAACTCGACCCCGACGAACGCGAGCCGATCCTGCAGGCCTGCGACCCGCTGGTGCGCAGCGAGATCCGCCGGCTGCTCCGCTACGCCCCCGACTCGGCAGGCGGCCTGATGACGACCGACATCGCCCGTCTCCCGCTGGGGATCACCGCCGGCGAGGCGATCGAGCGGATCCGCCAGCTCCACGAGGAACTCGAGGACCTGTCGTACGTGTACATCGTCGACGACTTCGGCCGGCTCGAAGGCGTGCTCTCGTTCCGCGACCTGGTCTTCAACCGTCCGGGAGTCGGGCTCGACGACGTCATGGTCCGCAACCCGGTGCACGTCGACGTCAACACCGACCGCGAGGTGATCGCCGATCTCACCCAGCGCTATCACCTGTTCGGCCTGCCCGTGGTCGACGAGGCCGGCCGCCTCCAGGGAATGGTGACGCATGAGTCCGTCATCGAGTCGGTGCAGGATGAGGCATCCGAGGACTTCGCGACCGCGATGGGCGCCGGGGCTGAGGAGACGGTGTACACCGAGATCGGGCTCTCGGTGCGCAAGCGCATGCCATGGCTGGGTCTGAACCTCGTGCTCGCGCTCGGCGTGGCGTTGGTGATCGAAGCCCAGACCGGGATCATTGCCCGGGTCCCGGTCCTGGCCGCGCTGATGCCGGTGATCGCCCTGCTCGGGGGCAATGGAGGCGCCCAGAGTCTGGCCGTGGTCATCCGGGGACTCGCCAAGGACGAGGTGCCGCGGTCCCGGTCATTCGAAGTGATCGGCCGTCAGACGGGAATCGGCGTGTTGAACGGGATCGCCCTCGCCGCCCTCGCCGGCGGGGCGAGCCTGCTGCTGCTGGGAGTGGGGATCTTCGGCACCGAAGCCTCCCCGATGCGGGTGGCGACCGTCGTGGCCATCGGGGCGTTCGCCAACCTGTCGATCGCCACCGCGGCCGGCACGTCCATCCCGCTCCTGATGCGCCGCCTGGGACTCGATCCTGCGCTGGCTGCCAATATCTTCCTGACCCTCCTCACCGATCTCGTCGGATTCGGGGGCTTTCTGATCGTCGCCTCGCTCCTTCTCTGAGGCGTCACACGATCCACGCCGCCGGGACCGAGCGCGGCTTGCGGAACACGGTGCCTTCCAACTCGACGGGGCCGGTCAGTCGCAAGCCGGGCAGTCGGGCGAAGGCGGCGACGAGGGCCGCCCTGGTCTCGGCCCTGGCCAGGTGGAGCCCGACACAGTGGTGCGGCCCCTGGGCGAAGGCGAGGTGGGTGCGGGCGTTGTCACGGGTCACGTCGAAGCGGTCCGGCTGGGGATACGCCGCCGGGTCGCGGTTGGCAGCCGCCACCGACACCATGACGAAGTCACCGGCTGCGATCTCGACCCCGCCCAACTCGACATCCGCCGTGGCAAACCGGTCGAGCTGCACCACCGACGGCTCGAGGCGGAGCGACTCGTCGACGGCCCTCGTCAGCAGGTCAGGGTCGGACAACACGAGGTCGAGCTGGTCGGAGTGGCCGAGGAGATGCATGAAGGCGTTGGCGGTCGCCCCCTCGCTGGTTTCGATCCCGCCGAACAACATGACCGCCGTGTTGGAGACGACTTCCTCCTCGCTCATCGTCTGGCGGGCGGTGCGCAGCATCTCCGATCCGGCGGCGATGGCATCGCGTACCCGGCGGTCGAGCAGCTGCACCGCCGCCGGCACCGGCGTGCCTGTCTTCCCGTCGGACGCGGCCGACACCGCCGCCACGATGTCGTCGTACCAGGCTCGCATCACCACCGGGTCGACGTCGCGCATGTCGAGCGCCGCGGCGACCACCGCCACCGCCAACGGGCCTGCGAGCTCCCGCCGCAGGTCGGCGCGGCCCTGGCCGGCGATCTCCTCCACCAGGCGCCGCGCCTCGGCTTCGACGATGGCGGTGAAGTGCTCCCTCACCCTTCCCATCCGCAAGGCGTGTGCGAACGGCTCGCGGTGGCGGGTGTGCTCGGGACCGTCGAGGGAGAGCATGGACGGACCCAGGACCTGGCCGGTGGAAAAGCGCGGGTCGTCGACCGTGAAACGCTCGGCATCGCGCAGCACGTCGATGGCGAGATCCCGCCGGGTGACCATCCAGCCGTGCAACGCTGGAATCCAGCTCACCGGCTCGTGGGCGCGCAACGCCGCGAGGACACCGTGCAGGTCGGCCTCGAGTGTCTCCCGGGTGACAGCTTCCCCGAGCGGGAAACGGATGGTGCGGTCCATCGAGACGGGAGCGTATCGGGAGGCTCAGCTCCCGACGACCGTCTCGCCGAACTCCGCGTAGGGGCCCTCGAAACGGATGATGGCGCCGTCCACCAGACTCACGAGGAAGTGCTCGTCGACGAGCTCCTGCTCCTCCGCGGTCCTGGCCCCCTCCTCGATCCTTCCTGCCTCCAACGCGTCGAGATCGTCGAACACGTTGATCGCCGCCAGCGTGACGTCGCTCGTGTCCACCAGCTCGCGGATGAGGTTCTCCAGATCGACGTCGGAGTAGTCACCGGGTTCGATCAGGATCCACCACGCCTCGCCGGCCGCCGTGCTCGACCGGACCACCACTTCGTAGTCGGTGATGGCCGGTGCGGCGGGATCGTCATCGGAGCCGGCGGACGTCGTGGTCGTGGTTTCTGCGACGGTGGTGGTGACGGCGGCGACGGTCGTGGTCGTCGTGGTGAGTTCCGCCTCTTCGGGCGTACAGGCCACCACCAGCGACACGAGCACGGCGAGTAGGAGAAGACGGCGAGCCACGGGCGGGACCTCCATGACAGTTGGATTGGGAATGGTCGGCTGAATCGTGAACGTGCCCGCCGGGAACGAGGTTCCACGGCCTCCGGGCGCCAGGCTACCGCTCCCCTCAGGTTCTGCGGATCGCCTCGACGACATGCTGATGGAACAACTCCCGCAGCCGCATGGTGGTGGGGCCGCTGGGCAGTTCCCTCGCCCCGACCGAGATGACCGGTGTGACCTCCGTCACGGTGCTCATCGCGAACACTTCATCGGCCGCGAGGACGGCGCCGAGCGGAAAACGTCCCGTCGCCGTCTCGATCCCGTGCTCCTGCGCCAGCCGCAGGACGTGTCGCCGGGTGATCGAGTCGAGAATCCCCAAGTCGGTGGAGGGGGCGTGCACCACCCCGTCGGTGACCCACCCCACACAGAATGTCGGTCCCTCGAGCACGGTGTCGTCGTCCGCCACGAGCAGGGCGTCGTCGAAGCCGTCCCGACCCGCCAGGCGGGATGCCACCACATTGGGCGCATAGGAGGTGGTCTTGACCCCGGCCAGTTCCCACGGTCGTCCAGCTGGGTGCCAGGGAGCCGGCCACGGCCGCAGTCGGATCGTGCCAGGTGTGAACGGGAGCCGGTGGTGGATCACCACGATGCGCCTCTCGCCGGACGTGCCAGGCAGGGCGTCGCCCCGGGTGACGATGATCCGGACGATCCCTTCACCGCCTTCGGCGGCCAGTGAGCGGGCCCAAGACCCGATGCGGCCGTCGTCGGGCAGCACGAGGCCGGTGGCGGCCGCGCTCGACGCCATCCGGTCGAGATGGTCGTCGAGCGCGAAGAGGCGGCCGCCGTAGCTGCGGACCGCCTCGAAGACCCCGTCCCCGCGGACGATCGTCGAGTCGGTGACGGGGAGCGAGTCCTGACGGACGCCGTCGACGAGGGAGATCACGGGCGGAAGTGGTTCGTGATGGGGAGGCGCCGGTCGCGGCCGAACGCCTTGGTCGTGATCTTCACGCCCGGCGCGGCCTGGCGCCGCTTGTACTCGTTGCGATCGACCATCCGCGCCACTCTCCTGACCAACTCGGCATCGAACCCCTCGGCGATGATCTCGGCCGGTCCCATGTCGTCTTCGATGTAGCGCTCGAGGATGGCGTCGAGGATCTCGTAGGGAGGCAGGCTGTCCGTGTCCTTCTGGTCGGGCCGCAACTCGGCGGAGGGAGGCTTGGTGATCGAGTTCCACGGGATCACCTCCGCCTCTCGGTTGCGCCACCGCGACAGCTCGAACACCAGTGTCTTGAACACGTCTTTCAGCACCGCGTAGCCACCTGCCATGTCCCCGTAGAGGGTGGCGTAACCGGCAGCCATCTCCGACTTGTTGCCCGTGGCCACCACCATCGGCCCGTGCTTGTTGGAGACGGCCATCAGCAGCGCCCCCCGGATGCGGGACTGGATGTTCTCCTCCGCCACCCCGCTCTCCGTCCCCGCGAAAGCCGGCTGCAGCGCCTCCAGGAACTCGGCGAAGATCTCGTCCATCGGGATCTCGTCGAACCGGAGTCCCAGGTTGGCGGCCAAAGCCTTCGAGTCGCTCACCGATCCCTCCGAGCTGTAGCGCGAGGGCATCGTGATCCCCCACACGTTGGAGCCGCCCAAGGCGTCGGCGGCGATGGTGGCCGTGAGGGCGGAGTCGATGCCGCCCGAGAGCCCGACCACCACCTGTTGGAATCCGTTCTTGCGGCAGTAGTCCCCCAGGCCGACCACCAGCGCCCTGTACACCTCCTCGACCGGTTCCAGGAGTTCGGCGACACAGCACGGCTCGGCCTCGCTCCCGTCGACCGGGAGGTCGACAACGAAGCGATCCTCGGCGAATTGCGGCGACCGGTGCACGACCGTGCCGTCCGGGGCGAGCACGACCGACGCCCCGTCGAACACCAGCTCGTCCTGGCCGCCGACGAGATTGAGGTACACCACTGGCACTCCGGCTGCCCGCGCCCTGGCGGCCAGCATCTCCTCCCGGGCGGCTGCCTTGCCCCGATGGAAGGGCGAGGCGTTGATGTTGAGCAGCACTCTCGCCCCGGCGCCGGCCTGAAGCTGTGGTGGTCCGTCTGGCAGCCAGATGTCCTCACAGATCGACACTCCGACGGGGACTCCTCCCGCCTCCCAGGTACGGGCCGGATCGGTG
>CAZCRP010000163.1:0-6658 GCA_964501055.1 uncultured Acidimicrobiaceae bacterium | reverse complement strand
GCGACCACGAGATCCGACAGCAGGTCGGCGCCCGGGTGGCGGCGACGGGCGGTCACGAGTTCGGTGAGATAGGCCACGAAGTCCTTCGTCGCCTGCTCGGCCGCCGTCCGCTCGTCGGCGGGACAGTCCGCGTCGAACGGCCGCACCATGGCGTGCGACCACTCGACCAGGGTCGGCTGATCGGCCGGAGGGATGCCCAACAGCTCGGCGATCATCGTCAGGGGGATGGGCGTGGCGAAGTCGGCGATGGCTTCCATCGCGCCCCGCTGCCGCGCCGCGCTGATCGCCTCGTCGGCCACCTGCTCGAGCCGCGGGCGGTAGGTCTCCGAAGTCGAGCGGGTGAACGCCCACTGCACGAGCCGCCGGATCCGGGCGTGGGCCGGCGGCTCCAGGTCGATGAACGAGTCCCGCACGTAGGCGGTCCAGGTCGGGATGTCGGCCGGATAGGTGCGGGCGAGGACCTGCGGGTCGATCTCGTCGGCGGGCACCCGGCTCCGCACGTCGCGCCCGAACCGGCGGTCCCGCAGGATGCCCGACACGTCGGCGTGCCGGGAGAAGAACGTCAGATCCCAGTGGGGATCGAAGAACACCGGCGACTCCGCGCGGAAACGGGCGTAGGTGGGGTACGGGTCGGCCACGAATTCGGGGGCGTAGGCGTCGAAGTCACCCATGACCGGATACGACGTCAGGTCTTGATCCAGATCTTGCCGTCGGCGGCCGGCGCCCGGAGACGTCGGGTGGCGAACAGCAGCACCACGATCACGGTGATGAAGGGCGTGATCTGCGGCAACTGGTTCGGCACCCGGTCGATCCCCATGTAGATGGCGCCGACGAGCACCGCCGTGGCTGCCTGACCGATGGCCGCCCGCCAGCGCTTGCGGTAGAGGGAGCGCAACGCGAACAGCGCCAGCACCATGGTCACGAAGAGCAGCAGAGCGTGCGGCGCGTTCTGGTCGCGGAGGCGCAGTGTCTCGGCGAATCCGAACAGGAGCGAGCCTGCCGCCGTCCCACTGGGGCGCCAGTTGCCGAAGATCATCGTCGCCAGGCCGATGAAACCCTTGCCGTTGGTCTGACCCTCCCGGTAGAGCCCCGAGAGCTGCACCGCCAGGAACGCACCACCGAAACCCGACAGAACGCCCGACATGAGCACTCCGTAGTACTTGTAGAGGTACACGTTGACACCGAGCGAGTCGGCGGCATCGGGGTCCTCGCCACAGCTGCGCAACCGCAGCCCCCATCGGGTCCGCCACAGCAGGAACCAAGAAAGCGGCACGAGCATGATCCCGAACAGCGTGAGCCACGACATCTGGAACCCGAACCCGCGCAGAACCCCTCCCACTTCGGCGACCAGGAACCAGTTGGTGCGCTCCATCGCCCCGAGGAGGTCGGGCGACCGCCAACCGAAGATCGACCCGCCGGCCAGGAACGGCACGTTGAACGTCGCTGCGCCTTGCAGCGTCGGAGAGTTCGTGATCGACCCGCCGTACTGGGGGAAGATCAACCCCGAGAGGTAGCGAGTGACGCCGGGCGCCATCACCAGGATGGCGGTGCCGGCGATGATGTGATCGACGCCGAACGTGACCGTGACCACGGCCATCAGCAATGCGCCCAGCCCCCCGGCCAGGGCCCCGATCAGCATCCCCAGCCAGACGCTCCCGGTGTAGAGCGTCCCCCACGCCCCGAACCACGTCCCCAGCACCAACAGGCCCTCCAAGCCGATGTTGACCACGCCGGCGCGCTCGGAGAACATCCCGCCGAGCCCTGCCATCAGGATGGGGATGGACCAAGCCAGCGCGATGCTCCACGTGCCGGACGAGGTCAGGTCGGCGGTGGGGATGCGGGCGAAGCGCTCGGTGAGGGCGAGGAGCAGCACGCCCACCAGCGCCAGCAGCATCCAGTCGACGCGGACTCCCGGGATCGAGTGAACCCAGCTGCGCGTGAGCGGAGGAAGGTCCTGGTTGCCTGCCATCGGATGGCTCATCGCGCCTCCCCCACCAGGGCGGCCGCCGCTCTGGCGGCATGGACCCGCCGGTAGCGCTCTGCCACCGAATACGCCACGACCACCGACAAGATGATGACCCCCTGGATGATCGCCACGATCTCGCGGGGGGCATCGCCCCTGACCTCGAGGATGCCCGAGGCCCGGCTCAGCCATCCGAAGAGGAGCGCCGCCACCGCGATCCCCGCGGCATGGTTCCGGCCGAGCAGTGCCACCGCGATCCCGGCGAAGCCGAGGCCCTGGGTGAAGCGGAGGCTGTAGGCGTGTGTGTCGCCGAGCAGTTCGGGCAATCCCACCAGTCCCGCCACCAGACCCGACAGGACCATGGCGGTGACGATCATCCGCTTGGGGTCGACGCCGCTCGCCTCGGCCGCGGACGGATTTGCTCCGCTCGCCCGCAGGTCGAAGCCCAGCCGGGTGCGGTTGACCATGAAGTGATAGGCGACGCCGATGATGATGGCGACGACCAGAAAGCCCCACATCCGGCTGCGGGTCTCGAGCCCGAGCAGCGACAGCACAGGCGACAGCGTCGGGAACCGACCCGACTCCGGGATCAAACCCAGGGCGGTGTCCAGCCCGTCGTCGGGGACGTCCCACACTCCCAGGAGATAGGAGACGATCCCTCCTACGGCGATGCCGTTCAACATGATCGTCGAGATGACCTCGTGCACGTTGCGGGTCACCTTCATCAGCCCGGAGAGGCCCGCCCAGAACGCTCCCACCGCCATGGCGGTCACCATGATCAGCCCGACGTGGAGCACCGGGGGGAGATTCACGACCGCCCCGACCTGAGCCGCCATGAACCCCGCCAGGATGTACTGGCCTTCGACGCCGATGTTGAAGAGGTTCATGCGGAACCCGATGGCCACCGCGATCGCCGACAGGTAGAGCGGTGTCGCCCAGTTGACCGTCTCGACGAGCGTGTTGGCGCGGGAGCCGTACTCCCACACGTTGGAAGCGGCCGCGAACGGGTTCGCTCCCGACAACGCCAGCACGATGCCCGAGACGACCAGGGAGAACGCCACCGCGGCCACCGGAGGCATCACCGCCAGCCACCTGTCACTCGTCATGGGGCCACCGCCGCGCCGGTCATATAGCTCCCGAGGTCGCGCGGCGTCACCTGCGCCGGGTCGAGTGTGGCGACGAACCGGCCCCGCAGCATCACCAGCAAGGTATCGGACAGCCCGATGAGCTCTTCCAGGTCGGCCGAGATGAGCAGGGTCGCCACCCCTTCCGAGCGGGCGCGACGCAACTCGTCCCACACCGCCGCCTGGGCGCCGACGTCGATCCCCCTGGTGGGATGCGACGCGATGAGGAGGCTGATCTCAGACGAGAGCTCGCGTCCCACGATCAGCTTCTGTTGGTTTCCGCCCGAGAGCGCCAACGCCAGCACGTCGACTCCGGGGGTGCGAATGTCGAAGCGCTGCACCATCTTCTCGGTGTGGGCCCTGGCGGCGGGAGGATCGATCAGCCAACCATTCCGCACGAACGGTGCCTGCGTCTGGCGGCCGAGCATGTTGTTCTCCCACAGCGGCGCACTGAGCAGCAGCCCGCGGCGGTGGCGATCCTCCGGGATGTAGCCGACACCCGCGTCGCGGATCCGCCGCACCGGCCAGTCGGTGATCTCCTCGTCGTTGAGGGCCACCCTCCCGACGGAGATGGGGCGCATGCCGAGAATCGCCTCCACCAACTCGAGCTGGCCGTTCCCTTCCACCCCCGCCACCCCGACGATCTCGCCCGCCCGCACCTGCAGGTCGAGTCCGTCGAGGGTGACCTCCGACTCGCTCCCCTGCACGTACAAGGCGGTCACGTCGAGCACCACGCGGTCGGTCACGGTGGAAGTGCGAGTCTCCGGAGTCGGGAGCTCGGATCCCACCATCAACTCGGCCAGGTCGTTGGCCGTGACATCCTCCGGCTTGACGGTCGCCACGGTGCGGCCCTGGCGCAGCACCGTGATCGTGTCGGCGATCTCCAGCACCTCGTCCAGCTTGTGATCGATGAAGATGATCGTGTGGCCCTCTGCCTTCAGCTCCCGCATGTTGCGAAAGAGCTCCTCGACCTCCTGGGGGACGAGGACCGCGGTGGGTTCGTCCAGGATCAGGATCCTGGCGCCGCGGAACAGGACCTTGATGATCTCGACCCGCTGGCGCTCACCCACTTCGAGCGTCTCGACCAGCTCGTCAGGGTCGACCGCCAGGCCGTAGCTCTGGCCGACTTCTTTGATGTGCTCATGGGCCTCGGTGAAGTCGATGCGGCCCCCGCGGAAGGTGGGCTCGGAGCCGAGGATGACGTTCTCCAGCACCGTGAAGTTGTCGGCCAGCATGAAGTGCTGGTGGACCATGCCGATCCCCGCCGCGATGGCGTCGGTCGGGGAATGGAAGGTGACCTCCTCGCCGTTGACGAACATCCGGCCCTCGTCGGCCTGCTGCATGCCGTAGAGGATCTTCATGAGGGTGGACTTGCCGGCGCCGTTCTCCCCGCACAGGGCGTGGATCTCGCCGGCTTCGACCTCGAGGGACACGTCCTGGTTCGCCACCACGCCGGGGAAGCGCTTGGTGATGCCCTCCAGTTTCACCGCGAGTTCGTTCGTCACAGACCAGATCCCGTTCCGATACGCAGGGCAAACCCCCTCCACGACCGAAGGCCCCGGTGCTCCGGGGCCTTCGGGACTGTAGCGACGGAGAGCCGCCGGCGGTGTCAGGGACTGGTCGGAACGACGATCGAACCGTCGATGATCTGCTGCTTGTAGCCCTCGAGTTGGTCGACGATGTCATCGATGAACCCACCGGTGGTGGAATAGCCCACCCCGTCTACCGACAGGTCGAACAGGACGGGTCCCGCCGTGAACGTGCCGTTCACCTGCGACTCGATGGTGTTGTACACCGCCACATCGACCCGCTTCAGCATCGAGGTGAGGATGTAGTCCCGCTCGCCCTCGCCGGCGGTCAGGTACTGGTCGGAGTCGACCCCGATCGCCCACACCTTGGTGTTGTTGGCCTCCGAGTACTCCCTGGCGGCCTGGAACAACCCGGCGCCGGTGCCACCGGCGGCGTGATAGACGATGTCGGCGCCGCTCTCGTACATCGACTGGGCGATGACCCGGCCGGAGGCAGGATCGTTGAACCCGTCGAAGTTGGGCGGCTCCGTCACGTACTGGCTGAGGATCTCGATGTCGGGGTTCACCGCCCTGGCACCGGCGATGAAGCCCGCCTCGAACCGCTGGATCAGCTCGATGTTGACGCCCCCGATGAAGCCGATCGTCCCGGTCTCGGACTTGAGGGCGGCGGCGGCTCCGACGAGGAACGAACCCTGCTCCTCGGCGAACACGAGGCCCGCCACATTCGGCAGGTCGACAGAGGCGTCGTCGACGATGGCGAAGTTGACGTCCGGGTTGGCGGTGGCGGCGTTCGTCATCGGCGTGGCGAACAGGAAGCCGATGCCGAAGACGAGTTCGCTGTCCTCCGCCTGGAGGACGAGGAGCTCCTCGCGGTTGGACCCGTCGACGTTGGCCGAGGCTTCGGATGCCCGGATTCCGAGGTCGGCGACGGCACGGTCGAGACCGGCGGCGGCCGAGTCGTTGAACGACTGGTCGCCACGACCGCCGATGTCGTACACGAGACCGACGGGTACGCCGTCACCGTCGCCGGCACCGTCACCGCCACACGCGGCAACGACCAGCGAGAGCACTGCGAGCAGCACCATCAAGCGCTTGGAGTTCACTGTTCCTCCTGATATCCATTGCGGGAGCCGCGCGAGGCACGATTGCCGGCGGCGACATATGACAATAGCCACGATGCCCGCCCAGGACTCATCGACAGACGACGAACCGGACCTCCGGGCCGAATCCCCACCATCCGCGTGGGGCGTGACCATCGACCGCGCAGCCATCGACCGGCTGGCGGAACGGCTCACCGCGCGCCGATTCCAGCCGGCGTCGTACGAATACGAGGGCACACCCCGCCTCCAGGGCGAGGAGTGGGGCCGCTTCGTGCTGCTCGGGGTAGCGGTGGTGTGGCGACTGTGGCCGCCGGCGGACGAGGAGATGTGGGGGGTGCGGGACGGGGGTGAACTCCTCCAGGACGCCCCGGGTGTCTGGACTTGCTTCCGGCGGGAGCCCCGCTCCCTCGACCTCGGCTGGCAGGCAGCGGGGGGCGCCACGTCCGCCTTCTTCGCCGGCGAGGGGACCCTGCAGGACGTCGGTCGGCGGGCCGAGTTGCTGCAGCAGGTGGCGGAGGCGCTGATCCGTCGCCACGACGGGTCGGTGACCGGCATGATCGAGGCCACGGGTGGGCAGGCGGCGGCGTTGCGCGATCTGATCGTGGAGACGGTCCCCGGCTACCGGGATCGCCCCTCCAGCCCCGCCGGGGTGCTCCACTTCGACAAGCTCGCCAACCTGGCCGTCACGATGCTGGCAGCGAGACTCCCGATCACCGGCACCGAGGACTTCCCGGTGTTCCCCGACTACATGGTCCCCCGTCACCTGCGACACGAGGGAGTGTTGGTCTACCGACCCGACCTGGCGGCCAGGGTCGACCGGGGCGACCTGCTCGACAGCGGATCACTGGAGGAGATGGCGATCCGGTGGGCGTCGATCCGCGCCGCCGAGCTGCTCCGCCTCGCCCTCGCCGCCCGGGCCAACCCCGTCACAACCCCCGATCT
>CAZCRP010000162.1:0-6719 GCA_964501055.1 uncultured Acidimicrobiaceae bacterium | reverse complement strand
GTGTCCCACTCAACCATCATTGTGACAGTCGGTAAGAAGGGTCGAATCGTCATTCCGGCAAGGATGAGAAACGACACAGGGCTCACCGAGGGCACCGAGGCCATTGCACACGTCGACGCCGACGGTCGACTCATACTGGATACGCCAGCGTCGATCAAGGCCCGGGTTCGCCGTCGTGCCGCGGCGGGTCGGTCGATGCGAGGTACCGCCGTCGATCGGCTTCGCCGGGAGCGACGGACGGACCGATCGTTGTTCGATTGACCACCGATCAGATCGAGGTGGTCGTCGACGCCTCAGCCGTGCTTGCGTGGGTGTTCGACGAAGACGGCGCTGATTCCGTCGAGCACGTCCTCTCGCACGCCGGCATTTCAGCAGTGAACTTCGCCGAGGTCCTTCACATCGGTAGCGCCCGTCAGTATCCGCCGGACCTTCTGGAAGCCGACCTCGCTGCCTTTGGGCTCAGAGTCCTCCCGTTCACGGGAAGCGAGGCGCGTCGAACGCTCGAGGTGAAGGCTGCGGAGGATCGAGTCCACGTCAGACTTTCCTTGGCCGACAGGGCATGTTTGGCGACCGGCCTCAGTCTGGGGCGCCCCGTCGTAGCCAGCGATCTGGCGTGGGAGTCCCTCGGGCTCGCAGTCGACATCCGCCAGTTCCGATAGTCGACGGAACAGCGATACGCCGGTCCCCGGTTAGCCTCGGCGGCGATCGTGGGTGCGATAGCCGATCTTCCCGTATACGACTCCGCTCAGCCGCGCACTCCGCTCGTGTCGGAGCTGCGCAACTTCTGGGCGTACCGGCGGCTGATACGGCTGTTGGTGGCCCGCGACCTCACCACCCGCTACAAGCGCTCGGTGCTGGGAGTGTGGTGGACGCTCCTCAACCCGCTGCTGACCGCCGGGGTCATGTACCTGGTGTTCGGGGTGGCGATCGGCGGTCGCTTCGGGGAGACAGACGAGCCATACGTCGTCTACCTGCTGGCCGGTGTCCTCTTCATGACGTTCTTCGGCCAGGGGATGCTGTCCACCGCCAGTTCCATCGCCGGCGCCAAGGCGATCCTCTCCAAGGTCTACGTGCCGGCCGAGGTGTTCGCCTTCGCCACCGGAGTGGCCGCCCTCGCCAACTTCGGCTTCAGCCTCATCCCGCTTCTGCTCGCCCAGTGGCTGACCGGCACTGGGGTGCCGCTGACCGTGTTCCTGGCCATCATCCCCGTGGTGAGCATGCTGGCGCTCGTCATCGGGGCCGGCATGCTCATCGCCGCCGCCGCCGTCTACTTCTACGACGTGCTGGACCTCACCAGGGTCTTCGTCCAACTCCTGCAGTACCTGACCCCCGTCTTCTATCCCCTCTCGTTCATCCCCGACCGATGGCTGGCGCTCTACAAGTCCAACCCCCTGTTCTCCTATCTCGACAACTTCCGCAACGTGATGTACCGGGGCGAGTTCGGGCCGGCCTGGCAGTGGTGGTACATGGTGGCCACCGCGCTGCTGGTGCTCATGCTCGGGGTGTGGGCCTTCTCGAAGTCGTGGCGAACCCTGGCGATGCAACTGTGACCGACAACCCTCAACCATTGATTGAGGTCGACCACGTCTCACTCGCCTACACGTTGACGCGGGACCGGGCGGGGACGGTGAAGGAGTTCGCCTTCCAGCTGCTCAAGCGCCAGGTGACCGCCGAGAAGTTCCTCGCCGTCGATGACGTGTCGTTCCAGGTCAACCGGGGTGAGACGGTGGCGATGATCGGCCGCAACGGGGCAGGCAAGACCACGCTGATGAAGGTCGTGGCGAGGGTGCTGCCGCCCACCGACGGCCGGGTGGTGGTGCGGGGGGTGGTGGCGCCGATGATCGCCCTCGGCGCCGGCTTCAACCACGAACTGAACGCCATCGAGAACATCGTCCTCTTCGGGACGCTGCTGGGTCGGGACCCGGAACACATGCGGGAGCGGGCCAGGGCGATCGGGGTATGGGCCGAACTGACCGACTTCCTCGACGTCCCCATCCGCTCCTACTCCTCGGGGATGATGGCCCGCCTGGGCTTCGCAGTGGCGGCCGACGTCGACCCCGATGTGATGGTGGTGGACGAGGTGCTGTCGGTGGGCGACGAGTCCTTCCAGCGCAAGTCCTTTCAGAGGATGCAGACGCTGATGGAGGGCGGAACCGCCGTCCTGTTGGTGAGCCACGTGCTCGACAAGGTGTTGGAGGTGGCGGATCGGGTCATCTGGCTGCAGAAAGGGCGCATCCAGATGGCCGGAGATCCGGAGAAAGTGGTGGAGGCATACCGCGAATCATTTGGCTGATCCGCTGTAACGCGCCACCCTGTGGGACGTCAAACCCCACTGGAGACGGACTACGGTTCGTTTTCACAGACGTAGCGGAGGTTCCGACTGACGGATCGGGGCGAGGGGGACTCTCGACGAGCCACCTTCCTCGATGCGTGATCGGCAGCCTTGGCTGCGCGCAATGCCGGGCCTGTCGGTCCGGTAGCAAAGCAAGCAAACGAAAGGGAGGGCATAGTGCCGAAATCGGTACTTACCCGTGGACGCTCGCTCGTAGCGCGTCTGACGGCTCTCGCAATGGTCGCCAGCATCATGGTGATCGGAGCGCTGCCGGCATCCGCTGCGGTCGTCGACACCACTGATGCGTGCCCGGCGACGACTCCGTCGTCAGGGTTCACAGACATTGGCGCATTTGACGCCACCACCCAGAGGGCCATCGACTGCCTGGCCGCCTACAACATCACCAAGGGCACGTCGGCGACGACGTTCTCCCCCAACGATCAAGTGCCGCGCTGGCAGATGGCGCTGTTCCTCATCCGTCAGGCTGAGGTGCACGGGATCGCGATGCCGAGCGGTGCTCACCAGGGCTTCGGTGACATCGCGCACCTGAACGCTGAGACACAGCTCGCGATCAACCGCCTCGCCCAGCTGGACATCACCAAGGGAACCAGCGCGACGACGTTCGACCCGAACGGCATCGTGACCCGCTGGCAGATGGCACTGTTCCTGACGAGGCTCGTTGACGCTGCAGGGCTCACCTTGCCGAGCGGCGCACCTCAGGGCTACACGGACCTCGGAGGCCTGTCGGCCGAGGCGGTCCTCGCCATCAACCAGGTGACCCAACTCGGTATCGCCGAGGGCACCGGCGGCGGACTCTTTGCTCCGCTGGCGAACACCCTCCGGTGGCAGATGGCGCTGTTCCTGACTCGCACGCTCGCGGCCGGTGGAGTGACACCGTCGGCGAACCTCGTGTCGCTGTCGCCGGGCACCGCCGCCACCTTGAATGCGGGACAGGCACGGACCTTCACGGCGACGTTCCTGAACCCGAACGGTTCGCCGTACGTCGGTCAGATCGGCCTTCGGATTGTTGGGACTACCGCGGCTGGCGCGCCCACGTATCAGACGAATGCCACGGCGACCCACTTCGAGGCGATCACTGACGGTCTCCCTGGCGTTGGTGGCCAGCTTTCGACCGGCTTCCCTGGAGCCGACGGCCAAGTCACGTTCACGATCCGCAATGTGACTGCTCAGACGGTTGCCGTTGTGGCGTGGCAGGACAACAACGCCGACGGTGGCTACGGCGCAGGCTCAGTGCCGAACGAGCCGTTCGCGGTCGTGAACACCACGTTCACGGCGGTGGCGCCTGGCGACGCTGTGAGCGGCTCGTACGTCGGGCTGGTCGTCAGCAGCACGATCAAGGCGGACAACACGTTTGTCGCATCCCTGGGCGGCGTGAACTGCGGCAACGGTGCCGGTAACGCGTGCACGTTCCACTATGACGACAACGACATCTTCCAGGTCTTGGCAGCGGCATCGACGCTGGCTGGTTTCGAAGGTGCGTTGAGCGTCTCGGACGTTCTCACGATCACATATGCGGCGGCGGCTGCAAACCAGTCGACGTTCAACATCACGGCGGACAACGTTGCTCCGCTTACTGTGACATCGCCTTCGGCCCCGGTGACGGTTGACGCAGCGCAGCACACCATCAGTGGTGCAGCTGATCCTGGTGCGACGGTACGGGTCTACCGCGACCCGAGTAACGACGGTCAGACCGGAGAAGCGGGTGAAGTCATCGTCGCGACAACGACGGCCTCGGTCGACGGCGCCTATTCGGTCGCTGTCAACCTCACCCAGAACGCTGTGAACGACTTCTTTGTCACACAGGTTCCCGTGGGTGATACTGAGCAGCCGGCTGGCGGCGTGGACGTCCCGAGAATCACCGAAGCGACGAGTGCGGCGGCGACCATCGTCAGTACTGTTGGCGCAAACGGTGGAACAGGCGGGATTCTCGATCCTGGCGACTCGATCGTCATCACCTTCAGCAAGCCGGTCATCGGCGTAGGTAACGGTGACACGGTCAGTGTGGTCGACACTGATGGCTCGACTGCAGTTCTCACCTTCGGTTCGAACGTGACTGCAACGCTCGACGGCACAGGCACCATCCTGACGCTGAACGTCACCGCGGTTGTCGTTGCCAGCGGTGGCACGGTCGGTGGCATCCAATCGCCTACGACGATCACTGCAGTGAGCGGCTTCACCGGCAACGATGGCCTGGCTATCAATGTCGCAGGCAGCGGCGGCGCAGCCCGGACGTTCACGCACTGAGACAACCTGACCGATCCTGATTCAAGGATCGAACTGAGAGGGCCCCGGCTTCGGCCGGGGCTCTCTCGCGTGGTCGCGAAAACTTGGTCCTGCGACCGCGCAGGTTTCGGGCTCAGAGGTCGACGGTCATAGGAGGGTGTCATCCGGAAAGGAATTCCGGAGCCCGTCACTGAAAGGAGGCACGGATGCCTCAGAAGAGACCTCGTGCCCGCATCGCCCTCCTGATCGTGGCGATGCTCGTGTCCACGCTCGGAGCGATCCCCGCCTCCGCCGCGGTCGACACCTCGTTCTCGTGTCCCGCCTCCATCGAAGCGGCCGGGTTCGGCGACATCGGCTCGTACGATGCCACCACTCGCCGGGCGATCGACTGCCTCGCCGTGCACGGCATCACCAAAGGCACCAGCGCCACCACCTTCAACCCGGGCGGCACCGTGCCGCGCTGGCAGATGGCGCTGTTCCTCGTCCGCCAGGCCGGAGCGCATGGCGTCACGATCCCCAGCGGCGCCGACCAGGGATTCACCGACCTCGGTGATCTCAGCGGCGAGGCGCGCACCGCCGTGAACCAACTGGCTCAGCTCGGCATCACCCTCGGCACCGGGCCCGGGACTTTCTCGCCGCACGGCACCGTCACCCGCTGGCAAATGGCGCTGTTCATCACCCGTCTCCTCGCCGCGGCCGGCACCACCGTGCCCGCCCCGGCCGACCAGGGCTTCCTGGACCTAGGCGGTATGTCGCCGCAGGCCCGCAACGCCATCGACCAGCTCGCCATGCTCGGGATCGCCGAAGGCACCAGCGCCACCACGTTCGATCCCGGCGCCAACACCCTCCGCTGGCACATGGCGCTCTTCCTCACCCGGGCGCTGGCCGTCGGCGGGGTGCTGCCTCCCGGTGTCAAGTCGCTCGCCGTCGCCCCCACGACGCACGCCTTCCTCGACTTCCAGGGCTCCACCGTCTCCCGCCAGTACACGGTGGGCGTGTCGGTAACGGGACCGCTCACCATCGAACTGTGGCCGGCGTCCCTGATCCGGCCGAACGGATCGTTCATCGCCTCCGCACCGGGATCGATCGCCAACTGCGACATCACCCTGGTCGACGGCGCGGCGGTCAGTGCGGACCGCGTCGCATCCGTCATGCCATCCGGCGGGACGCTGAGCTTTACCGTCGGATGCATCGGCCTGCAGTCCGAGATCGTGCCGGTGGTCCACACCGGAGCGACGCTGACCGGCCTCAGCGGGGCATCGGCCATCGATGCCAAGATCCCCTCCAACGACGCCGTCGGCATCGGCGGCGGGATGACGGTCGTCACCGAGGCCGCGGCCGGAGCATTCGGCCCCGTCACCGTGGACACGGTCGACAAGTCCAAGAGTTCGTTCACCGCCGGCGGCATCACCTGGTTCTGGGACAGCAACGACACCTTCCGCATCGGCGGCGTGCCGGTGACGATGGCCCAGTGGGTGGCAGCCCTCACCACCGGTGACAGCCTGTTGGCGGGCTCCACCTACGCGCCGGACCCCTCCGGGGTCTCGATCTTCGACCTCGGCGATGTCGCCCCGCTGGCACCCGGGCTTGCGCTGGTGTCGGTGACCAGCACCACCGCCACTCTCACCTACACGGCCGCCCCTGGATCCGACCACATCAGGATCTACTCGTGCGCCGGCACCGGCTGCGGGACGACACTGGTGCGGTCTGTGGTGAACGGAACCGACGAGGATTCATCCACGGCAGGCACGCAGCTCGTCATCACCGGTCTCACCCCCGCCACGACTTACACGTTCCAAGCCACCCAAGTCGAGGACACGAGCGAGTCGGATAAGTCTGCGGCGGTCAGCGCCTCCACGCCGGTTGCGCTGGCAGTAACGAACGTGGCTCCGCAGGACTTGAATGATGGCAACGACGGATGGACGTACCTCCTCGTGACCTTCGACCGGTCCATCGTTGTCTCAGGAGGCGCGGGACCAGCAGACTTCAGAATCCACGTCGCTGGTCAACCTACGGTGACCTTCACCGTCACGGGAATGCCAACAAAGCCGATCGGAACCTCTGATCAGCTGCTGATGGTCTTCCAGTTCCAACCAGACACCGATCCCGACACCAACTGGGTGCTGACCATCGCCGCCGGAGC
>CAZCRP010000161.1:0-6780 GCA_964501055.1 uncultured Acidimicrobiaceae bacterium | reverse complement strand
CGCCTTCAGCCGGTCGAGCAAGCCGGCGTCGACCGGGCCAGACGACACGACAAGCGGGACGAGCGGACCTGTGCCGGCCGGAGTCGTCACCGTGTCGCCCCAGCGGACCTGCAGCCTGCCGGGCCCTGGCACCAGCTCCACCTCGGCGCCACCGTCTCCCATCTCGACCACCCGGCCCGCGAACCCCCCGGCGATGCGCACCACCATCCCCACTTCGACGCTCAGACCGCCGCTCCGCGGCGTCCGCGACGCCGGGGAGCGGACATGGGACCGCTCACCGCGCAGCTCGGTCAGGAACGGCGACGGCCGCTGCCGCGGGTACAGCACCGTGGTGGATTCCGACGCCCGGGTGATGGCGACGTGGAGCACCCGTCGCTCCTCTTCGACGTCGGCCGCCAGCCCATGGGGGAGGAGCCCCCGTTCCAGTCCGAAGACGACGATGTGCGGCCACTCCAGGCCCTTGACGCGGTGGATGCTCGTGAGTCGCACGCCGGTCTCGGTGCGCGGGGCGCGCAACACGTCGCGCAACCACGCCTCGAAGCCGTCGAGTTGCGGGCGGATGGTGGCGGTGCGGCGCAGCGCCGTCAGGTCGTCGGACTGCGCCGCCCGATCCGCCCGAGTCCGCCCCGAGTCGAGGGCGGTGGCGGCGCGGGACAAGCCGACCCGGTCGATGAGGACATCGACCAGTTCGCGGGCGTGGTTGCGCTCGGCGGCCCGACCCGCGATGCGGATGTCGGCGACGAACTCGTCCCAGGCCGCACCCTGGCGGCCGTCCAGCCCACGTCCGGCGGCCACCAGGTCGTCGATCGAGAGCCGGGAGCGACGGGCGAGAACCTCCCCCGCCACCCGGTTGAGACGCCGATGTGGGCGCCGGATCGCTTCCATGACGTCCCGCCACGACATGTCTTCCGGATCACGCGCCATGCGCACCCAGGCCAGCAGCGCCCTCACGACGGTCCGGTCGAGGAGGGTGGTGCCGAGCGGGGAGTGGAAGGGGACCCCGATCTCGGTGAGGGCCGCATGGACCGGGAGCAGCGACGAGTTCACCCTGGCCAGCACGGCGATGTCCGCCGGCTCGGCTCCCTCCTCCAGCAGCGCCGCCACGATGGCGGCGGCTTCGAGCCCCAGCCGATCGTCGTCGGCGTCGATGGTGCGCATACCCGAGCCATCCGGCGGGCGGGAAGGTTCGATCACCTTGGCGATTCGGCGCCGGTTGTTGGCGAGCAGCTTGGTCGCCGCCTCCACCACCTCTGCCGGGCACCGGTAGTTGACGTCCAGCTGGTACGGGGAGGCGCCGGGGAACAGCCGGTCGTAGCCGAGGAGGTACTCGGGATCGGCTCCGGCGTACCCGTAGATCGTCTGGTCGTCGTCGCCGACGCCGAACACGTCGAGGGCGGGCGACGCCAGCAGCCTGATCAGAAGCAGATAGGCCGGGGTGAGGTCCTGGAACTCGTCGACCAGGAGGTGGGTGCAGGTTCGTTGCCACCGTCCCCTGAGATCCGGGTCGGCGAGCAGGGCGGTGATGGCGCCTGAGATCTGCTCGTCGTGGTCGGCGGCGTTCGTCCGTTCCAACACGTCGAGATAGCGCCGGAAGATGCGGGAGAAGTCGGGGACGTCGTCACGGTCGGACTCGACCTCCTCCGGGGCGCGGAGACCGATCCTCACCTCCGACAGTGCCTCGAGGTACGGCCCGATGGTGTCGGTGTTCACCTGCCGCCGGCCGCCGACGAGCCGGTCGAGATGGGAGCGGACCTGCGCCTCGTCGATCAGGGTCACCCCGGGCCTTGCCTGGCGGAGGATCGCCCAGCCCAGCGAGTGGAAAGTGCGGATCGAGAGTTCGGGCCGCTCGATCCTGTCGCGCATCTCCGCCGCCGCGCGGTTGTTGTAGGCGAGCGCCGTGACCAGGTCGGGCTCGTATCCGCGGCGGTCGGTCAGCTCCAGCAACCGGGCGGTGAGTGTTCTCGTCTTGCCAGAACCGGCCGGAGCGATGACCCGCGCCGGCCCGGAGCCGTGGTTCACCGCCGCCAGCTGCGACTGGGACAGGGCCGCGGGGTTGGAGGTGACCGGTGGAGCCAATCGCAGGTGCCCGGCGGCCACCGACTCGGCGTGGAGGTGGAGGATGTCGAGCGGACCCCGCGGGCCGGCGTCGATCCACACGTGGTCGCCCGCGACGACGACGTCGGCCACCTCGGACAGCGACGCGCCGAGCCGCTCCGCCTTCCGAGCCCACCACCACACGGGTTCACCCGATCGACCGTCCCACATGTTGGCCCACACGAGATGATGCAGCCGTTCGAGCAGGAACGTGAACCCCGCCCCCAGGTCCCAGGGGCGGGCGTCGGAGCGCTGGGGACGGCGGACGATGTCGTTGTCGGCGGCGAGCACGACGACGTGGGGCGTGCGGGAGACCCACAGCCGATGCAGCCGGTCGACAGTGTCGGCCAAACGGTTCACATCCCCGGTCGTCTGTTCGTCGACGACGGTCAACGGCGAGTCGGCGAATGCTGCCGGCGCCGACTGATCGGCGAGCACCAGGCCTCGTCCGAGAGCTGGAGGTCCGGGGAACGGCACGCTGCGGACCGTACCGCGTGGCGCCGACGGAATCATCCGGCGAGGATGGCGGTGGCCAATTGCTCGTACTCGTCGAGGGTGTTGTAGCGCTGGGCCGACACCCGCAGCACCTGATGGCCGGGATCGGGCCACTCCGACACGAGCGTGACGATGCCGGCCGCGCGCAGCCGATCGGCCAGATTCGGGTCCCGTTTCGCCAGCGGGACTGCGGCCATCGACCCGATCATCGACTCCGGTGCGGGCGGTGGGATGTCGAGCCGCTCGCACAGCACGCGGCGCGCAGCCACGGCCAGCTCCCGATTCGCCTCCATCACCCCCGGCCACCCTTCCTCGTCCAGCGACGCCATCGTCTCCAACGCCGACGGCACGCTGAGCCACGCCGACGGATCGAAGGTGCCGGTCCAGTCGAACAGGCGGTGCAGGCGGTTGGCACCCTCCCGCGGGGTGTTCCATCCGTGCGAGATGACCGTCGGCTGGATGGCGTCCCGGTGACGAGCGGCGACCCAGAGGAACGCCGAGCCCTTGGCCGCGCACACCCACTTGTGGAGGTTGCCGGCGTAGAACGACGCTCCCAGCGAGTCGAGGGAGAGCGGCAGCATCCCTGGCGCGTGGGCGCCATCGACGAGCACCGGGATGTCGGGCTCCAGTTCGGCGAGGAGACGCGCGACGGGGAAGACCAGTCCGGTGGCGGACGTGACATGGTCGATCACCACCAGCCGGGTGGCGTCGGTGACCCGGGCCATGACCGAGTCGAACACCAGGTCAGGTGAGGTGTCTGGGAACATGATCGGGGCGACAACCACCGTGGCTCCGGTGCGGGAGGCGTTCTCGTCGAGGATGTTGCGACAGGCGTTGTAGGCGTGATCGGTGGTCACCACCTCGTCGCCCGGTGCCAGCGGGAGGCTCCCCACCACCGACGCCACCGCGTTGGTGGCGTCAGTCACCAGGGCCAGCCCCGCCGGGTCGGCTCCGACGAACTTCGCCACGATGTTCCTGACCTTGTCGAGTTCCGGGAAGTAGCGATCGGTGATGAATCCCGTCGGGTCCGTTTCGAACTCGTCCCGCCACCGCCTCTGCGCGTCGAGCACGACCCGCGGCGTGGCCCCGAACGACCCATGGTTGAGGTGGGAGACGTGGCGGTCGAGGGTCCAGTGGTAGCGCATCGGTCCACCGTATCGCTTTGGGCGAGCCTCCTACACTTCCCGGCGACCAAGGGAGCCGACCATCCGGATCGCGGTGCTGGTGTCCGGATCGGGCACGAACCTCCAGGCTTTGATCGATCACGCGGGCGGAGAGTCCGGCTACGAGCTGTGTGTCGTCATCTCCGACCGACCCGGAGCGCGAGCCCTCGACCGAGCTCGCACGGCGGGCATCCCCACCAGGGTGATCGAGTGGAGCGGTGATCGCCGCGGTCACACCCACGACCTGTGCGACGCCGCGGCCCGAGTCGGGGCGGAGGCGCTGGTCCTGGCCGGGTTCATGCGCATCCTCGGCCCCGAGGCCCTGCGGCGGTTCCCCGGCCGCATCCTCAATATCCATCCTTCGCTGCTACCGGCGTTCCCGGGAAGGACGCCGGTGGCCGACACCTTGGAGCACGGGGTGAGGGTGACGGGGGTGACGGTGCACTTCGTCGACGAACGGGTCGATCACGGGCCGATCGTCTCCCAAGAGGCGGTGGCGGTCGAACCGGGGGACACCGAGTTCACCCTCCATCAGCGCATCCACGAAGTCGAGCACCGTCTGTACCCCGCCGCGGTGGCGGCGATGGCCCAGGGGCGGCTGCGGGTGGAGGGGCGCACGGTGGTGTGGTCGTGAGCACTATCGCGGTGAGACGGGCCCTGGTTTCGGTCTCGGACAAGACGGGGCTGGTGCCCTTCGTGCGCCGCCTCGTCGCGGCCGGTGTCGAGGTGGTGTCGTCCGGCGGCACCGCCGCGGTCCTCTCGGAGTCGGGTATCGCAGTGCGGTCGGTGGAGGAGGTCACCGGTTCCCCGGAGATGCTGGGGGGAAGGGTCAAGACGCTTCATCCGCGCATCCACGGCGGGATCCTGGCCGACCTCGGCAGCGATGCCCACCGGCGTGACCTGGACGAGCACGGCATCGAGCCGTTCCAGTTGGTGGTGACGAACCTGTATCCCTTCCGGCAGACGGTGGCGACCCCTGACGCCACCCGCTCCGACATCGTCGAACAGATCGACATCGGCGGTCCCGCCATGATCAGGGCCGCGGCGAAGAACCACGCCTGGGTGGGGATCGTCACCTCGCCCACCCAGTACGACGAGACCGCCGCGGCCGTCGAGGCCGGAGGTCTGTCCGACGAGTTGCGGACCCGCCTGGCGCGGGCCGCCTTTTTCCACACCGCCTCCTACGACGCCGCCATCGTCAACTGGCTGGAGGCGGACGACGACCTTCCCGAACGGACCGTGCTGGCGCTGGAGCGGGCGGCGGTCCTCCGCTACGGCGAGAATCCCCACCAGCGGGGGGCTCGATACCGGGAAGCGCATCTCGAGTCCTGGTGGGATGCCGTGGTGCAGCATCAAGGCCTTCCGCTGAGCTATCTGAATCTGTTCGATGCGGCGGCGGCCTGGGAGCTGGTCCACGACCTGGCGGCCGCGGAACGTCACGCCGTGGTGATCGTCAAGCACGCCAATCCGTGCGGGGTGGCGGTGGGCGACGACCTGGCGGAGACGTACCAGCGAGCCTTCGACTGCGACCCCCGGTCGGCGTTCGGAGGCATCGTCGCCCTCTCCGGCCTCGTCGACGCCGGCACGGTCGCCCGGATCGAGGACGCCGCGCAGGCCGACGTGGTCATCGCGCCCGGCTACGGCGACGGAGTCGTGGCCCGCCTGGCCGCCAAACGGCGCAATACCAGGGTGCTGGAAGCGTCCGCACCCAGCAGGCTGCTGCTCCATCACCGGCAGATCGGCGGCGGCTGGCTGGTCCAGGATGCCTACCGGTTCGTGAACGACGAGTGGCGAACGGTCACGCGGCGCCAGCCGACCGACCGCGAGATGGCTGATGCCCGCTTCGCCTGGCGGGTGTGCGGGCACACCTCCTCCAATGCCATCGTGCTCGCCCGCGACGGCACGGCGTGGGGAATCGGGGCCGGCCAGCAGAACCGGGTGGAGGCGGGCGAGGTCGCGGTGGCCAAGGCGGGCGGCCGGGCGGCCGGCGGGGCATGCGCGAGCGATGCCTTCTTTCCCTTCCCCGACGGGCTCGACGCGGCCCAGGCCGCCGGGGTGGCCGTGGTGGTGCAACCGGGTGGTGCCCAGCGTGACGACGAGGTGATCGCCAGAGCCGACGAACTGGGCCTGGCGATGGTGTTCACCGGCGAGCGGCAGTTTCGACATTGAAAGAGATTGAGGAGATGAGGCGATGAGCGCACAGGTGCTGGACGGGCGGGAGGTGGCAGCCGCTGTCCAAAAGGAGGTCGCGGCGCGGGTGGAGGAGTTGACAGCACGGGGCATCGTGCCCGGGCTGGCGACGGTACTGGTCGGCGACGATCCTGCGTCCCACGTGTACGTGCGCAACAAGCGCCGGACGGCCGAGCAGGTGGGGATCCACTCGTTCCATCATGAGCTGGCTGCGTCCTCCACCCAGCAGGAGGTCGAGGCGTTGCTCGACGAGCTGTCCCGCGACCCCGACGTCCACGGCATCCTGCTCCAGCTCCCGCTGCCCGCTCCGCTCGACGGCGAGGCGGCGGTCATGCACATCGCCCCCGGGAAGGACGCCGACGGCCTCCATCCGGTCAATCTCGGCAACCTCGTGCTCGATCGTCCCGGGCTGCGTCCGTGCACACCGTCCGGGGCGTTGCGCATCCTCGACCACTACGGGATCGCGACCGAGGGCACGGACGTGGTGGTGGTGGGACGGTCGTTCCTGGTGGGCCGGCCACTGGCGATCATGCTGGGAGGAAAGGACCGCAACGCCACAGTCACCCTCGCCCACACCCGCACCACTGGCCTGCGGGACCTGTGCGCCACGGCCGACATCCTCGTGGCCGCGGTCGGCCGGCCGGGGATGGTAAAGGGCGATTGGGTGAAGCCGGGCGCGGCCGTGATCGACGTCGGCATCAATCGCACCGACGACGGCCTGGTCGGCGACGTCGACTTCGACGAGGTGGTCGAGGTGGCGGGCGCGGTCACCCCCGTCCCCGGCGGCGTCGGCCCCATGACCATCGCCATGCTCATGGTCAACACCGTCTCCGCCGCC